>JAFAEB010000095.1 GCA_023424235.1 Bacillota bacterium | reverse complement strand
AGCTAGATTAGTGCCATGCCTGGCACACACCAAAAAGAGCTGACCTAAGGCCAGCTCTTCATACATACTAAGCTATATTATAATTATTGTAATAAGGATAATACACCTTGAGTAGATTGATTAGCTTGAGATAACATAGATTGAGCAGCTTGTTGTAGAATGTTATTCTTAGAATATTGAACCATTTCTTTAGCCATATCTACGTCACGAATACGAGATTCAGCAGATTGTAAGTTTTCAGCTGCATTATCTGCATTCGCAATTGTATGCTCTAATCTGTTTTGAACCGCACCAAGTTTGGATCTTTCAGTAGAAACAGTTTTGATAGCTGTATCAAAAGCTGTTATAGCTGTATTAGCACCAGCTTTAGTTGAGATATCATTAGCATTTACTAATAATCCAGTAGCACTCATATCTCCGATTTGTAAGCTAACTGTTTGACCTGCATTAGCACCAACTTGGAAAGTACCATTGAATGTATTATTTAATAATTTTTGCTCATTGAACTCAGTGTCAGTAGAAATTCTAGTGATTTCTGATTGAAGTTGAGTAACTTCTGCTTGAAGAGCTGCACGATCAGTTGTTACATTAGTATCATTCGCTGATTGTACCGCTAGTTCTCTCATTCTTTGTAACATTGCATGAGTTTCATTTAAAGCACCTTCAGCTGTTTGGATTAAAGAAATACCATCTTGTGCATTAGTAGATCCTTTTTCTAAACCACGAATTTGACCTCTCATTTTTTCAGAAATAGATAAACCAGCTGCATCATCACCTGCACGGTTGATTTTGTAACCAGAAGATAATTTTTCTGTAGATTTAGAAAGATTTCCAGTAGTGATACCTAATTGTCTGTTTGTATTAGCCGCAGCCATATTATGTTGAATTCTCATTATTAATTCCTCCTTGAATTTTAAGTAGCATCCTTGCTACTGATTTTGATATAATACACTTTCGGCCGTACGCTCCTTTAACTGTATTATACCTTACATTACATATATCGGATTCAAATTAAAATACTTTATAGCATTTTATAATTTTTTAAATAATATTATGTATATATTTTAATTTTTATAAGATTATGTTTACTTTTTTTTGTCTAAGAAATAAGATTCTTGTTGAAATACATTAGTCATATTTTTATAGTAATTATTTACCATTTCGTTACTCGTTTTGAACTCTTTAACTTCTCTTTTTCTTTTAGTAAAATAATTCACCACCAATGAATGATTCGTTTTTTCTATATTTTGAATTAATAAACTTTTTTCGGAGAAACCTCTTATTAATGCTTGCAGGTCAGCTATTTCGTTTGAGTAACTTGTGGAATGATTTTTAAGCTCATCTCTTACCCTATTATAAATTATCTCAAAACCATTATCTAACTCAATTAATTTATCAATTAAGATTTGCTTTTTGTCTATATATTCATCAAATAAGTCTAAATCAACTTCATCTTTTCCTAAAATTAGCTCTTGTTGCTTGACAATTACAATAATATCTTCCAATAGACTATTTTTCTTTTTTATAGTATCTTTTAATATATAAATGCACGTAGTACTATTCATACTTATCTCTTTCTTTCTATAAAGTATAAAATAGTAAGACGATTATATAACCTTACTTATTTTACACTATATAATTATTAATTATCTTTGTTTCATAACTTCTTTCCAAGTATCTCGCAATCCTCTTAAATGTTCTAGTACTTCTTCGATGATATCTTTATCTTTTCTTATGTTCGCTTCTACCAATCTATCAAATACATACATGTATATGTTGTTGAAATCTTTATATACTTCGTATCTAGTATCTAATGTGGTTTGCAAGTAGGTAATTATTTTTTGTGCTTTGATATTATTATTATGTGCTTTATTTATATCATTATTTTCTATTCCTAGGATTGCAATATTACAGAATTTAATTGCACCTTCATATAACATTAACGTTAGCTCCTCAGGTGAAGATGTATTTATTTTATTATTTTGGTACGCTGATGCAGCATTAAATGCCATATTATCCTCCCTTAGTTAATCTGATATTATTATTATTGTTGCCCTGCTCCAAAAAATCCAGCTAATTGTGATTGTTGCGCTTGCATACGTGACATTGCTTTCTCCATAGCTGCAAATTGTTTATAATATTTTGCTTCAATATCAGATAATTTACTTTCTAATTCTTTTATTTTCTTTTTATATTTTGTTTGCTCTGTTGTCATAGATTTGTCGTTATAAAATGTAAATGCACTTCTTATATTCGGAATTGCTTTTATTTTTGAATCTATCTCTTTATATAAATGTTCCATAGATTTACTTAAAATATTTGCTACTAGCTCAGGAGCTTCATCTAGCATTAGTTGCAATTTATTTTCTTTATAAGATACGGTAGAATCTGTTGAATCGCCATCTATATGTAACAAACCTTTTTCTGTATAATCTGATGAAGTACCTATTCCTATAGAAGCCAAACTATATGTTTTTCCGTCACTTCCTGTAATCGTTCCTGCTGTTAGTTGCTTCATAGCTGTAATAATACCACCTAAGCTATTATCTCTACGAAGTACAGAATCTTTTATTTTCTTTTCCCACTTTTCTATTTGGCTATCTGTCATCTCTGCTTTTTCATCATCTGATAATGGTTCGTAACCTCTTGACGAATCTGCAAAATACAAATCATTCATTTCTTTTAGAATTTCATTATATTTTTTTACGAAGTTCTTAACAGAGTCTATCGTACTTTGATTATCATTTGTAGTACTAAGAGTTATAATTTCATTATTAGCTGGTATACCTTTTACTGTTATGGTAAAACCATTTACATTAATAGTATTACTAGAACTAGTAATTTCAACCCCATTATATTCAATTACTGCATCCTTTGCTTGATTTACTATCATATCAGAACTGCTATTAACTGCTACTCCATTAGATATTTCACCTAATTTTAATAGTGATAAAACGTCAACAGTATTACTTCCCGTAGTTAAACTAGCTTTATAATTATCTAAATTTGTAGTAATACTAATTAAATTATCTGCTCTAGCATTTGCCCACTCTTGATTATTTAAATAATCAAGATCTCTTTTTGCCTCAGCTAATTGAGTATAAGTCTTTTCTTCTGTACCATTTTGAAGGTCACTCGGAGCTTTTTCATTTGAAACAAATCGCTCATCTATCATATTTTTTAGGTATGTTCTCTTGCCATTATAGCTTAAAGTATTATAACTTTCATCTGATGTTTCTTGAACTTTTTGCTTAACATACTCTTCTACTGACATGTTTTCTGGAACAAATAACTCATTACTGTTGATTTTTTCTTTTATACTCTCTGCACTTTTGATATATTCTTTATTATATAAATCAGATTTAATTGCTTGTTCCTGTTTATAACGTAATTCTGCTGTTTCGTGAACTTTTGCTTCTTGTTCAGGAGACAAACTACCTTTAACATATCCTAATTCTTTAATGACATCATCTTTCATATTAAGATATTCAGTTGAATTAACAAATTTATTATTTTCATCAAACTTCACATTAAAAGATGCTTTAATCTCATCTGTAATTAATCTATCGCCAACAATCTCTTTATAATACTCTACAGCTTTCTCAAAAGCGATAGCTTTTTGTTCGTTTTCAATTCTTGCTGTAGATAATGTTATTAACGCATTCGTTGCATCTGTTTTAGTTTGCTCAGTAGAAGTACTACTGCTAATTAAATCCAGAGCAGATATTACATTTTTCTTTTGTTCCTCAGTCATAGTATCATAGCCTACAAGTTTTTTTATATTATCTCTATAAGCTACAGTACCAGTACCATAATTCTTTATACTAAATTGATTTTCTATTCCACTTTTTTGCGAACTAATAAAAATTCTTTTTTGATTTGAATCAAAACTAGCATTTAACCCAGCACCTCTTAATTTCTCGATTAAGTCTCCGATAGTACTATCAGCAGTAAGTGATATTCCTGTTTCCTTGGTTCCATTAGTTATAACAATATCACTCCCCATAGTTAAACCCGTACTGGTATTAAGTTCTGATAGTTTAGTATCTGTGGTAACCATTTTTCCATTTTTATCTGCGGTGAGTATTCCTCCAATTGCAGATTGAGAGGATGCTGTATTCATAATCTTAATTGTTGATATTCCGGTTGGAGCTGTCGAGTTTCCGGTTACAGTAATAAAAGACTCATTCGATGAGGTGACTTTCTTTCCTGTGTATGAGCTTTGTAATTTTAGTTTTGTCAAGTCCTCTGCATATAATTTATACAACTTAGAATTTAATTCTTTTAACTTTTCTTGTTTCCATTCAAGAATCTGTGATCTATCACTTACTCTTTTATTTTTTAATTTTTGAGCATCTACCATGCCCTTTATTAGACTATCTGTATCTAACCCTGAAATCAAACCTGTCAAACGTATTGGCATTTGTATGCCTCCTTATCTTAAAATTATTACTATTATTAAGTTCCTTATCTTTTCTCATCCACTAACAACCCTGCAATTTCCCATATTTTTTCAAGAGCTTTATAGGACTCTTCTGGTGGGATTTCACGAATTATTTCATTGGTTTCTTTATCAAGTACTCTTATGGACACTCGATTTACTTCTTCATGATATGAGAATTCACATCTAGTTTTAGTAAATTTTAATTTTTCATTTACTTGATCAATTGCATTTTTAAAACGATTTGCATCAGCATTTGACTCTCTTTTTTGTCCTTCTTCGTTCATCATGTCTATACGTACTGTATTTTTTTGATTTGTTGCAACACTATTACTTATTCCATTACTGTTAGTACTACTAGCCACCTTTGTACTACTTTCTCCACTCTGATAAGATGCAATAGTACTTGTTAATCCTCTAACTGCCAT
>JAFAEB010000072.1 GCA_023424235.1 Bacillota bacterium | reverse complement strand
ATCTCATTTTGAGCCAAACAACAAGACCCATAAAGAATTTGGTGAGGCTTTAAGAGAGGCAAAAATTCATGGAGTTAATATTAGGGCTTATGACTCTATTATAACAGAGGATTCTATAAGCTTACACGAAGAAGTAAAAGTAGAATTATAAAGGAGATTTAGAATGAAAGTACTATTTATCGAATATCCAAAATGCACAACTTGCCAAAAAGCAAAGAAATGGTTAAAGGATAATAAAATAGATTTTACATCTAGACATATATTGGAGGAAAATCCAACACAGGAAGAGCTAACTCAATGGTTAATTAAGAGTAGCCTACCTATTAAGAAGTTCTTTAATACGAGTGGTATTATGTATAAAGAAATGAATTTAAAAGATAAGTTAGAAAGCTTAAGCCAGGAAGAACAAATTGAATTATTAGCAACAAATGGTATGTTAGTAAAGAGACCACTTATTATTGCAGAAGATATCATACTAGTAGGATTTAAAGAGAAACAATGGGAAGTTTTAAAAAATACTATTTAGAGAAAGTGGGATGGATTTATGTTTTTAATGAAGGATGAGTATTTAGTAGGAATTAAAGAAATTGATGAGGAGCACAAGGAATTGTTTCGAATTGCCAATGAAGCATATGAAGTTTTTGGAGACGACTATATTGCTGATAAATTCGATCACATTGTAGGGATTATTACAAAACTAAAAGAGTATGCAATTACACATTTTGCTAATGAAGAAGCATATATGGAGAAAGTAAACTATAAGAGAAGATTAAGCCATAAAATTGAACACATAGAATTTGTTGATAAATTAAATGAAATTGATTTTGATACCATAGATCAAAATCAATCCGATGCATTACTAGAAATATTAGACTTTTTAGGAAATTGGCTCGTTCACCATATTCTTGAAAATGACAAGAAAATAGGTGAAGTGGTATAGTTAATTATTGGAAGGAGGAATCCTATGAATATTGGGTTATTTACTGATTCATATTATCCTGAAATCAATGGCGTTGCAACAAGCGTATTAACACTTAAAAATGAATTAGAAGAAATCGGCCATACGGTTTATGTATTTACAACCACAACTCCAGGTGCACCAGAATATGAATATAATGTATTTCGAGTACCTAGTTTACCTTGTATTTTAATTACAGAGAGAAGAGTAGGTTTGTTTTATCAACCAAAACTTGCTTCTTTAATAAAGAAATTAAATCTTGACCTGATACATACTCACACAGAGTTCTCACTAGGTATCTTTGGGCGTATTATGGCAAGAGAACTTAAAATCCCTATGGTCCATACTTATCATACAATTTATGAGGACTATACACATTATCTTACTCATAATAAACTAATTGATAAGCGTGCAAAGGCATTTGCAAGAGTTTTTACAAGAGTATGTTGTAATCACGTAGAACAAGTGATTGTACCAACTAGTAAAGTGAAGCGATTATTACTTGAGTATAATGTGAATCGAGATATATCAGTAGTTCCAACTGGTGTTAATTTATCCAAGTTTAACAAAGATTTATATCATATTGATGATATCAATATGATAAAGAAAGAAATTGGTATTAAAGAGTCAGATAAAGTACTTCTATATATCGGTAGAATTTCAAGAGAAAAAAATATTCATGAGATTATTGATGCCATGCCTTTGTATATGAAGGATAGAAGCAATGTGAAGTTTGTTTTAATTGGTGGTGGACCTGACTTTGAATGGCTTAAGCAAAAAGTAAAGGATTATGGACTAGAGGATAGGATTATCTTTACTGGACCAAAACCATGGGATAAGATAGGATTATATTATCAGCTAGGAGATGTATTTGTAAGTGCATCTACTTCAGAAACACAGGGACTTACTTATATTGAAGCTATGGCAGCAGGCCTTCCGGTAGTTGCGAGAGAGGATACTTGTTTAGAAGATATTCTTGATGTTGGTATGAATGGATATTCCTTTACTACTAAAGAGGAACTTATAAAAGGGTTAGACATCGTATTGTTTGATGAAAAAGCAAAAGAATTTGGTGAGCATAGTAGAAATAAAATGAAAAAATATTCTACAGAGGAATTTGCTAAGAATATCGAACTTGTATATGAGGAAGTAATGAAGAGAGATGAAATTATAAGACAGAGGGAAGCTTGTGAATCGAAAAAAATTAGTCACTTGTTCCCATCTTAACAAAGTTATTTTACTTATCTTTTTTGATGGTATGAGTATCTTTACTAATATATGTAACTCTGAAGTTTTACGATATCCCATTACTATTTTTTGTGGGAGAAAGAGGGGAGGAGTTATTCATGCGTTTTATCGCTTATAGTTGCTTTATTATAGGAATTTTAAGCTTAATTTATTTATTAACCATAATCTCATATGCAGGACCAAATACTGCATTTTTATGGTTCTGGAGTGGACTTTTTGTAATAGCCATTATATGTGGAGGGGGCTTATATTATTTTTATAAAAATAATATTAAATTCCCTAAGATGATATCTCTTAGTGCCGTAGTTATTCTATCCATTGGTATTCTATTCTTCATTATTTTAGAAGGAATACTTATTGTCAATGGTAGGAGTATACCAAAAGATAATTGCGACTATGTCATAGTTTTAGGTGCACAAGTAAGAGGCAAAACAATTTCGAGGGCTTTAAAAAATCGCCTAGACACTGCATATGCTTATTTAGAAAAGAATCCGGATACGATCGTTATTGTATCTGGTGGTCAAGGTCCAGGAGAAGATATTACAGAAGCACAGGCTATGAGTGATTATCTCCTAAGTAAAGGAATTGATAAGTCCAGAATTATAATGGAAGATAAATCAACCAATACTTATGAAAATCTTAAGTTTAGCAAAGAATTTATTAAAGATCCAGCTAGTAATGTAGTTATTGTAACGAATGACTTTCATGTCTTTCGTTCTCTTGGTATCGCAAGAAAATTGGATTATACCAATCTATCTGGACTTGGAGCACCATCGGACGATATATTAATAATTAGTTATTATGTTAGAGAATTTATGGCAGTGATAAAAGATAAATTGGTTGGAAATATATAAATATGGTGAAAAGATCCTTATAAATGCCACTTGACAAACAAAATGACGATGTTATAATGAAAGAAATAGAATCAATACGTTGACGAGACGAGTAAGATGTGAATTATGCCAGAGAGAGGTATGAAAGCTGTGAGTACCTTCATAGGAAGCATCCGAAGACTACCTCTGAGTGACCTTAATACGGTCCGTTGATTACGTTATAATCATAAGTGAGCTGGGAATATAGTATATTCCAATTAGGGTGGAACCGCGAGTAATACTCGTCCCTTTCGACTATTTGTCGAAAGAGACGGGTTTTTTTATTTCATAATTACGTCCTATGATATAAAAACACTCTGTGAGGATGCACACGCAAAGCATAGGAAGTAATCGCATAAATGCGACGCTTTGCGGCGCGAGAGTCTTCCAAGGCAGACTCTTTGTTCTCGCAACTCTTTATGATAAGAAATAGTCAAAGCTATAACAATAGATGGAATAGAAGTTAGGATAAACCTAATTCGTAATAAAGAAAGGAGTAATTATGAAGATTACATTAAAAGATGGATCAGAAAAGATCTATGAAGGCAGTATGGCTGTAATTGATATAGCCAAAGACATTAGTGAAGGCCTTGCAAGAATGGCATGTGCAGGAGAAGTAAATGGTAAGGTAGTTGATTTACGTACCATTGTTGATAGTGACTGTGAATTAAATATACTTACCTTTAACGATGAAGGTGGTAAGGCAGCATATAGACATACAACATCACATGTATTAGCAGAAGCAGTAAAACGTCTATATCCACATGCAAAATTAGCAATTGGACCTTCCATTGATACTGGATTTTATTATGATTTTGATGTAGAACCATTTGATAGAGCTGCTCTTGATGCACTTGAAAAAGAAATGAAGAAAATCATTAAAGAAGGTGCTGAAATAGAAAGATTTACATTGCCTCGTGAAGAAGCAGTTAAATTCATGGAAGAAAAAGGGGAACCTTATAAGGTTGAATTAATTAATGATCTTCCTGAAGGTGAAGAAATATCCTTCTATAGACAAGGTGAATTCGTGGATTTATGTGCAGGTCCTCACCTTATGAGTACAAAATCCATTAAAGCAATTAAATTAATCTCTTCCTCCGGTGCATATTGGAGAGGTAGTGAAAAGAATAAAATGTTAACTAGAGTATATGGTACTGCTTATTCTAAAAATGCAGAGTTAGATGAATACCTAGCTCATTTAGAAGATGTTAAAAAACGTGACCATAATAAACTTGGACGTGAAATGGAATTATTCACTACAGTTGATGTAATTGGTCAAGGTCTTCCTTTAATGATGCCTAAGGGAGCAAGAATGATTCAAACTCTTCAAAGATGGATTGAGGATGAAGAAGAAAGACGTGGTTATTTATTAACTAAGACTCCACTTTTAGCTAAGAGTGATTTATATAAGATTTCAGGACATTGGGATCATTATAGAGATGGTATGTTTATCTTAGGGGATCCTGAGAAAGATGAAGAAGTATTTGCACTTCGTCCTATGACTTGCCCATTCCAATACTATGTATACAAAGATAGTCAAAAGAGTTATCGTGACCTTCCGCTTAGATACGCTGAAACTTCAACTTTATTTAGAAATGAAGATTCTGGTGAAATGCATGGTCTTATTCGTGTAAGACAGTTTACAATTTCAGAAGCGCATATTATGTGTACACCTGACCAAGTAGAAGAAGAAATTAGAGGCTGTGTTGACTTAATTCACTATACTATGAAAACTTTAGGTATTGATGATAAAGTATCCTTTAGATTCTCTAAATGGGATCCAAACAACAAGGAAAAATATATTGGTACAGAAGAAGAGTGGGAAAAGAATCAAGATACTATGAGAAAGATTCTTGAACACATGAATATTGAATTTACAGAAGCAGAAGGCGAAGCTGCTTTTTATGGTCCAAAACTTGATATTCAATTTAAGAATGTTCATGGTAAAGAAGATACAATTATTACAGTACAATTAGATAATTCTATCGCTGAAAAATTTGATATGTACTATATTGATAAAGATGGAGAAAAGAAACGTCCTTATATTATTCATAGAACATCCATTGGTTGCTACGAAAGAACTCTTGCTATGTTAATTGAACAATATGCTGGTCAATTCCCAACTTGGTTATGCCCAGAACAAGTACGTGTACTTCCTATCTCTGAAAAATACCATGATTATGCAGCAAAAGTTGTTAGCGAATTAAAAGCAAATGGAATTCGTTGTACTGTGGATGAACGTGCTGAAAAAATTGGTTATAAGATTCGTGAAACAAGACTTGATCGAGTACCATATATGTTAGTAGTAGGTCAAAAAGAGGAAGAAGAAAATAAAGTATCTGTTAGAAGCCGTTTCTTAGGAGATGAAGGAAGCAAAGACTTAGATAGCTTTATTAATGATATTTCCAAGGAAATTAGAACAAAAGAAATTAAGAAGATTGAAGTAACAGAACAAAACTAAGAAGGTAATTTTTATTGATTAAATGAAATAGAATGTATGTAATCTAATATAGTAAATGTAATTTAATTAGTAAATGTAATTTAATTAGTTAAATGTAATATAGTTAAATTGTTACCAATAGTCATTAGAGAAGGCAGCTTTCTTATATTAACAATTATATGAAGATAAAATAATTCATGTAATGTAGTAAATATAGGAAAGAAGCCTTCTCTTAATTTTTAGCTGATTTAAAATCTAGCAGCTATTTTTTAGTATTTTATATAAAAAAATAGAATCTATAATATCAAGCACAAAAATTAATTGTAAAATGGTATGTATGATAAGCCTTAAAGTATCAATCTGCCTTGCTCTATAGCAATAAACTAGAGCAGAAATTGATGAAGCTGAAGTAACCAAAAGGACAGTAAAAGTTAAAAGAACGATAATAGGCGATAGAGCAAGCAGAAATATACCACCTGGAAATAAGATAAGCATACCGATCAAGCCGGTCCACAACATGAAATTTATGATAAAAAAAGGAATCACTGAAAGTTTAAGAAATAGCATACGGTTTATCATACTATTTTTCCTGCTCTTTATATCATTAGATTGAAAAGCAGAAATAATAAACATTACGATGTTTACTAATCTGGATAGAATTAATAATACTATAATCAATATACTCACTAATTTTGATTCCATACTATAGATACTTAATGAACTATATAATAATACAACAAATGAAATGTTTAACAACCACTTCATATCTTATTACCACCTTTTTTGTAGTTTTTATTTTTTTTTACTGTTTTAATGACCGAATGAATGAAATCATATATATTTTTTTATGAAATACCTTGACAATGTTTTAGATTATATTATATGATGAAGTGGTTTTGATAATAATAAAGATAGAAGATTTATTATAAATTTTGTAAAAATAGTATAACATAAAATGATAAATAAAGTTAGATATATAATATAGAATTCCATAAAAGTTTGGAGGATTTATTTTGGCTGATTATACAAATGAAATTAAAAAAAGAAGAACCTTTGCAATCATATCCCACCCCGATGCTGGTAAAACAACACTTACAGAAAAGCTATTGTTATATGGTGGTGCGATTAATCTTGCAGGTTCTGTAAAAGGTAAAAAGACAGATAGACATGCGGTATCTGACTGGATGGAAATAGAAAAGCAACGTGGTATCTCAGTAACCTCCTCTGTTATGCAATTTAATTATGGAGATTATTGTATCAATATACTTGATACACCAGGACATCAAGACTTCTCAGAGGACACCTATCGTACTCTTATGGCAGCAGACTCTGCAGTCATGGTAATTGATGCATCGAAGGGTGTTGAAAATCAAACAAAGAAATTATTTAAAGTATGCGTAATGCGTGGTATTCCTATCTTTACATTTATTAATAAAATGGATCGTGAAGCAAGAGATACCTTTGAATTATTAGATGATATAGAAACGGTTCTTGGAATCCGTACTTGTCCGATTAACTGGCCAATCGGATCTGGTAAAAACTTTAAAGGAGTTTATGACAGAGAAACTAAGCATATTACACGTTTTTATGCAGCCAATAATGGACAAAAAGAAGTTGAAGCCATTGAAGTTGAACTTGGAGACCCTAGCTTAGATGCTATCATTGGTAAAGAGAATCATGATGTTTTATCAGAAGAGATCGATTTATTAGATGGTGCTAGTAGTGAGTTTGACCTTAATCAAGTACGAAAAGGAGAATTAACACCAGTATTTTTTGGCTCAGCCTTAACGAATTTTGGTGTAGAAACATTTTTAAGACACTTTCTAGGAATGACCACTTCTCCATTGCCAAGAAATTCATCAGATGGTATGATCGATCCGATTAAAAATGATTTCTCTGCCTTTGTATTTAAAATTCAAGCAAATATGAATAAGGCACATCGTGATCGTATTGCATTTATGAGAATATGTTCTGGTAAATTTGAAGCTGGAATGGAAGTAAACCATATTCAAGGTGGTAAAAAATTAAGATTATCACAGCCACAGCAACTTATGGCTCAGGATAGAAAAATAATAGAAGAAGCTTATGCAGGTGATATAATCGGTGTATTTGATCCAGGTATTTTCTCTATTGGTGATACCCTATGTATGCCTAATGATAAATTTAAATATGAAGGAATACCAACTTTCTCACCAGAACACTTTGCTAAAGTTAGACAAGTTGACACCATGAAGAGAAAACAGTTCTTAAAGGGTATAACGCAAATTGCCCAAGAAGGTGCGATTCAAATTTTCCAAGAGTATAATACAGGTATGGAAGAAATTATTGTTGGTGTTGTTGGTGTACTTCAATTTGACGTATTAAAACATCGCCTTGATTCCGAGTATGGTGTAGAAATTCGTCTTGAACCACTAGCTTATGAATATATTCGTTGGATTGAAGATAAACACATGGATATTAGTAAGCTTAGTGTAACAGCGGATACGAAGAAAATTAAAGATCTAAAGGGAAATCCATTATTACTCTTCGTTCATAGTTGGAGTATTAATACGGTGCTTGATCGTAATAAAGGGTTAAAACTAGCTGAATTTGGTACTGCTGAATAGTTTGTGAAAGTAAACCCATTCATTAAAAAGTATTTAAATTAAAAAAAGATAAATATATTTGCAGATTACTATTGACAAGACATTTGCTATATGGTATTATGATATAGCTTGTGAATTATATTTATAATTTACTTAACAACCAAGCAGAGTATCCACTCTCACCTTAGCACGTATAAGTGACTTAGGTTAATATTTCAAGATAATTAGCACCTAGTGCTATATAATCAATGAACTTGAAACGTGGATAGACTTTGCTATCCACTTTTTTTATATTCAAACAACCTATGGAGGTGTAGAACTATTAGCGATTTAATGATTAATGAGCAAATTAGAGACAAAGAAATCCGTTTAATTGGAGAAGATGGTGAGCAACTTGGAATCGTGCCAATAAAAGAAGCACTAAGACTTGCTAAAGAAGCCAACCTTGATTTAGTTAAGATTGCTCCAACAGCAAAACCACCAGTATGTAAGATTATTGATTACGGAAAGTACAGATATGAATTAGCTAGAAAAGAAAAAGAAGCTAAGAAAAAACAAAAAGTTACTGAAGTAAAAGAAATACGTTTATCACCAAATATTGATGATAATGATCTTGCAACGAAAGCGAATAATGCTAGGAAGTTTATAGCAAAAGGCGATAAGGTGAAAGTAGCTCTACGTTTTCGTGGTAGAGAAATGGCGCATATGGGAGCAAGTAAGCAGATCTTAGACGATTTCTTTGCTAAACTTGAAGATATTGCAGTCATTGAAAAGCCAGCTAAGTTAGAAGGTAGAAGCATGATTATGTTTCTAACTGAAAAACGTTAATCACATTTTGTTATTACAATCATAGTTAATGAACAGTATATACAAATGCCTATGAGATGGATTAGCAAAATGTCATAAAAATAAAAAGAGATAAATGGACAACCCTTTTGGAATCCATCATATCATAATTAAGGAGGAAATATCATGCCTAAAATTAAAACTAGTAGAGCCGCAGCAAAGCGTTTCAAAAAAACAGGTACTGGAAAATTAAAAAGAGTTAAAGCTTATAAGAGACATATCCTAACTAAGAAGTCTTCTAAGAGAAAGAGAAATCTTAGAAAAGCTACTTTAGTTGGAGCTACAAAAGTAAAGAACATGAAGAAGATTTTGCCATATCTATAAGATAATGGTGATAAGGAGGGAAATAGAACATGGCAAGAGTTAAAGGCGGAATGAACGCTAAAAGAAGACATAATAAAGTATTAAAACTGGCTAAAGGGTATAGAGGTGCCAGATCTAAACAATATAGAGTAGCAAAACAATCTGTTATGAGAGCATTAACATCTTCTTTCGCTGGTAGAAAAGAAAGAAAGAGACAATTCAGACAATTATGGATTGCCAGAATTAATGCAGCAGCTAGAATGAACGGATTATCTTACAGCAAACTTATGTACGGTTTAAAAGTTGCTGGTGTAGAAATTAACAGAAAAATGTTATCTGACATGGCTATTAACGATCCTGCTGGTTTCACTGCTTTAGCAGAAGTTGCTAAGTCTAAATTAGCATAAGAAATCGCAATTACCACATCGAATAAATAGGCATATATAATATAGATGGCTTACTATAATTTGATACGTTATGTATATAACGAATTTAATTATAGTAAGCCTTTTTGTTTTAAATGGATATGATATGGTATACTTTAATTATGGATTGTAGATTGCTAAATATGCATGGTATACTTTAATATATAGGTTGTAGATTGCAAATTGTGTATCGTATACTTTAATATATGGATTGAAATTGAAAATGTATTAAGCAAATGATAATTCCTAAGTGGAGTAGCAACTTTGACTATAATAATATTCATATAGGATTCCATTTTTAGCTGGAACATAATAATCGATTTCTCATACCATAAAAGAAAAAAGGATATAATATATGGTGTATGTTAATGTGGAGGAAGCGGTAAATATAGCAGTATATGACATTAATCCTGAAGGAAGTAAAACCATACTATTTATTCACGGGTGGCCATTATCGAGTAGAATTTTCGAATATCAGGAGAATTTATTACCCTTATATGATTACAGAATAATTACGGTTGATTTAAGAGGGTTTGGTCATTCAGATGCACCAATACATGGTTATACCTACGACGAATTGGCTACGGATATTTATATGGTGGTTAAACATTTAGGATTACATGATTTTATCTTAGCTGGATTCTCTATGGGTGGAGCCATTGCAATTCGCTATATTACATTATTTCGTGGATATGGGGTGTCAAAGCTAGTTTTATTAGCAGCGGCAGTCCCTAGTTTTGTAATTAGAGAAAATTATCCTTATGGTATGGAAAAAAACGATGTTAATAAGTTAATAGAGCAAGCTTATAGGGATAGACCTCAAATGGTAAGTAATTTTGGGAAATTACTATTTAATAAACAGCAAAGTGATGAAATAAAAGAATGGTTTAAATTAATAAGTTATATGGCATCAGGGATTGGGACTATTCAAACAGCTATGTCTCTTAGGGATGAGGATTTAAGAGGAGAATTATCCTATATTCATGTTCCAACTGGAATTTTTCACGGAAAGGAAGATTTAATCTGTCCTTATGAATTTGCAGAAACTATGAATAAAGGAATTAAAGGCTCTAAGTTGTATACTTTTGAGGAAAGTGGTCACGCTATTTTTTATGATGAATTAGAAGCTTTTAATCAAGCATTTTTTGAATATATAGAAATGTAGGATATATCGTATAAAATGATAGGTATGTTAATGGAGGGATGAATATGGTTAAATAAAATTCCCCTCCTTCTTCCTATATTGACAAGTGTATATTAATTAATATAAAATAATATTTATATAATTATACATAGAATTAAGTGATTGCGGAAACTCCTGTATCCCAAGTAACTAAATTTATATAAAAACTATGAGGTGATAAAATGATAGAAATACTAGAAAAGAAGCAAGGCGAATCTGCTAGGGAATATGCAATTCGCGTTCTAATATACAATATAATCAATGTTAATTTGGCACCAGGTGAACGAATTCATGAAGCTGATTTAAGTAAAGCATTAAATATGAGCCGTACTCCATTAAGAGAAGCAGTTCTTGAACTGACTCAGAAGCAATTAATCTATACTTACCCGCAAAGAGGGACTTATATTTCTTTTATTGAACCAAGGTTGGTTGATGAAGTAAGATATTTAAGGTATGTATTAGAAAGTGATCTTGCTGTTATGGCTTGTGAAATGAAAACGAAAGAGAGGCTAGATTTACTTCGTGAGAATTTAGCTATGCAAAAGTACTATAATGGAAAGAATGGTAATAAGTCTCTAGAACTTGATAATAAGTTTCACTCTATTATCTATGATATGTGTGATAAGAATTATTTATATCAAGTGGTAGAATCTGTATCACCACATTTTGATCGATTCCGTAAGTTATCATACGATCTTCATCCTAATACTGAGTTAATTGATGATCATGAACTTATATTAGAAGCAATTGAAAAGGGTGATAAGGAGATGGCTAGGATGATATCCCAAAAGCACTTAAATCGTACCATAACAGAGATGCCAATTTTAGAAAAAGAATATGCATCTTACTATATGAAGAATGTAATGAAATAGTATAGAGTGAAATTTATAGGTTAATATGATTATAGATAAAAAAATTATAACTTTTTATTATCTATGAATATTAAAGATGCATTGGAATATAATAATATAGATTATGTAAGTATAGATAAATATATCATTTTAATTCCCTTATTTAAGATGGGATTGTGCAGTGATGATATATAAATATTTGTAAAATGATTTCATAAAAAGTATCAAATTTATAGTTTAAAATACTTGACATTAATGCGATAACGTATTAAAATAGCTAATGTATTCCTCGATAGCTCAATGGTAGAGCACACGGCTGTTAACCGTGGGGTTGTTGGTTCGAGCCCAACTCGGGGAGTTCTTTTTTGTTCATTGCATTAATAGATATAGTAAAGAAATATACACGATCGTTCATGGGTATGAATGGTCGTTTTTTATTTGCCATTTTCATATAAATAAACAGATATCCATAAATAATCCTATGTTTTATATAATCCAATTGAATAAAAACTACTTATGTCTTATAATTGATAGGATGTAAAGTAGGACGATTGATGCTTTATATTAGTACTTTATACCCTTATGTCTTTAGGAAAGGAAATAATTTATGAATCAGAATAAAATACCAGCAGCACCATTATATCGAGATCCAATATACGATGGACCAACGGATCCTGTAATTATTTATAATAGAGAAGAAGATTGTTTGTGGATGCTTTATACAAGTAGACGTGCTAGTGATGTTACGATTGGAGTTTCAAGTATTCATGGAAGCAGTATTGGAGTAGCCTCATCTAAGGATGGCATACGTTGGCTCTATCGAGGAGTGTTGCCTAATTTAGAATTCGAGCCAGGTCTAAATACATTTTGGGCACCAGAAGTAATCTATGTTGATGGGACATACCATATGTATGTAAGTTATGTGAGAGGAGTTCCAACCGATTGGAATTGGGAGAGACATATTGTACATTATACTGCTAAGAATATGTGGGAATGGAAATTTGAATCCATCTTAGAGTTATCATCAAACCGTGTTATTGATGCATGTATTTATGAGATAAAACCAAATACCTATAAAATGTGGTATAAAGACGAAGTAAATAATAGCTACTCCTATAGTGCAATTAGTAGGGATCTTTATCATTGGACGGTAATAGGTCCAGAAGTTACGGATGTATCCCATGAAGGACCAAATGTGTTTGAATTTGGCAACAAGAAGTGGATGATTACTGATTTTTGGAAAGGATTAGGTGTATATCAAACAAGTGACTATATCCATTGGGAACGAAAAAAGGATATACTTAATCTTCCAGGGAGTAGAGATGGAGATAGTGAGCTAGGACACCATGCTGATGTAGTAGTATGTGGTGAAGAAGCTTATATCTTTTATTTTGTGCATCCAGGATATCTTAAAGGAGAAGTGCCAAGTAATTTAAGCTCATATAAAGAAGCTAAGACTTGCATACAAGTAGCTAGGCTAACTACAGATGGAGAACATATCTATTGTAATCGAGATGAAGAGTTTGAACTAATAATAATACCTAACCTAATTAAAAGTTAATCCCAGAAAATAGATGAAAGAGGAATTGAAAGTGTTTGTTTCAATTCCTTTTTTATGTATGGTGTAACATAGCTTTTCATAATTTTTAAAAATATCATGTTATTAATTAGGTTTTCTGTGTTCATAAGCTTAATTTATTCATATATATAGATAAATATATATATTCTATATGAAACATAAATTTATATGAAGTGATTCAAATTAATATGTTTCATATGGATTAACGGTAAATATGTGTTGATGCCAAATATAAGCTAGTTGGCAGGATGGAGCTAGATATGATAATTCATACAGTAGGTTCGGGAGAGACACTCCAAACGATTGCTAATACCTATAACATATCAGAAGAGGAGTTAATAGAGAGTAATGAATTGACGAATCCAAATGATCTAATCATTGGACAAAGACTTGTAATTGCACCACCAGAAGTAACTTACACGATAAAAGAAGGCGATACTTTAGAGGACATTGCAAGTAGCTACAATATTACACTTATGGAATTATTAGCTAATAATCCATATTTATCAGAGCGTGAATATATATATCCTGGTGATACCCTAGTTATTAAATATAATAAAAAAGGTAGTATTATTACCCATGGTAATACCCCACCATATATAGACATATCGGTTCTTAGAAAAACACTACCCTATTTGACATATTTGTCTATTTTAAATTATACCATTACTGCTAAAGGTGATATTATAACTTACTATGATGATACAGAAGTAATACAGGAAACAATAAGATTTGGGGTGGCCCCCTTAATGTTAGTAACAACGTACGCAATACAAGGGGAAGCCAATATTAGGGCAACCTATGAGTTATTATTAAATCAAGAAATTCAAAATACACAGATTAAAAATATATTAGAAATAATAAGAAGCAAAGGATATTATGGTGTTAATATATCCCTTCAATATATAAATCAATCTAATATAAATTTATTTGAGAGCTATCTTGAAAACATTAGTACACAACTAAATAAGGCTGGATATCCAGTATTTATTACAATTAACCCTAATATAATTATGATTGATAATGAAGTTGTATTTGAGGAAGTAGATTATTCCCTTCTTGGTCGTCATGCTCAAAATGTAATTATTATGAGTTATGAATGGGCGGCGAATACGAATCCTCCTTCTCCAATCAGCTCAATATATAATACAGAGTTATTTATCAATTATATACTTAATTATGTACCAAGTGAAAAAATAATACTTGGTATAGCAACAATTGGTTATGATTGGGAAATTCCATATGCACCTGGAATTTCTACCGTTAATTCCATCTCTTTCGATCGAGTTAATAATTTAGCTAAGAACTCTAATACAAATATATTATTTGATGAGTTATCACAGACTCCATTTTTTCGCTATATAAGTAATAATCGAACTGAGCATATTGTTTGGTTTATAAATGCTCAGACCATAGATTCGTCACTTGATATCGTAGAACGCTATAATTTAGGTGGTATAAGTATATGGAATATAACAATTTACAACAGTCAATTGTGGCTTATTGTTAATTCGCAATATGATATTAAGAAGATTGATTAGAAATGATATATAAGTGATTTAAGAAGAATTAAGAAACATATTATATAAAGGTTAATGAAAGAATCGTGCACGAAATCGAGATTTTATGCAGTTAAAGGGATTTGAACCCTCATGAGGAAACCCTCACTAGAATCTGAATCTAGCGCGTATGCCAATTCCGCCATAACTGCAAAAGATGAGTTTATTTTACTCCTTTTTATGTGGATGTCAAGATGATTTATTACTGATTTTTGTGGATAATATTTGAGAAAATTATATAATTAAGATTAATAAAATCTCATTGACAAAATGCCGAAATAATAGTAGAATAACCTAGGTATTAATAATGCAGTCGTGGCGGAATTGGCATACGCGCAAGACTAAGGATCTTGTGAGCCTAGCTCGTACGGGTTCAAGTCCCGTCGACTGCATTTGCTTTAAAATCAAGGCTTAGCAGATTTCACATTGCAGTGTGAGAGACTGCTATTTTTTTGTACTGATCCATTTTTGATCCACAGTTAAAAAATATCATTTAGTTGTTCAGCTGCTTTTTTATCCATATCATCTAGTACATGTTGATATACTTCTCTTAAAGTTATTACTTGTGAATGACCTAATCTTTCTGCAGCTACTTTATCAGAAATACCTACCGTCATCATAGCAACCGCATTATAATGTCGTAAATCATGAAATCGTATATGCTCTAATTGATGCATTTTAAGCAACCTTTTAAACCGTTGACTATATGATTTCTGTAACCATCTTGTAATAACTTTATCATTAGGACATGCGTCTTTTGGTTTATATTTTTTTAATGAATTAATTACGTATGGTGGAGCAGTTACAATTCGTGTGGATGATTCGTTTTTAGTGGTTTTATCAACTGATGTTATATATATTACTTGTGCCTTGTCTATATTGATAGTATTTTTATCAAAGTCTATATCTCCCCATGTTAAAGCAAATGCTTCACTTCTTCTTAATCCAACACCTGCTCCTAGAATAATAGGTATTTCATCATCTGTACCAATCACTGTTTCCATTAATTTTTTAAATTTATTTGTATCATAAACATTAGGCTTAAACTTAACTTTTTTAGGAAGATTTGTATTTAGTGCTGGATTTTTTGGGATTAATTCATTCTTTACAGCATAATTAAAGGCAGCTTTCAAAAACGTATTTAATTTGTGAACAGTATTCACACTTAATGGTGGAATAGTTTGTTTACGTGGTTTATCATCTTGTATTATTATTTTATCTCTTGGAGTCTCCATTTTATAGTTATAGAAACGATCTAATGTCATAGGTTTTATATCAATCAATTTTGTATTTTGGAAATAAGGTTTTATATGCACATCAATATAAGTTTTATAAAGTGCTTTAGTGGTATCTTCCCAGTTATTTGAGCTATTAATAAAATAAGTTTCAAGGAAATCCACTAATGTTTCGTTAGTGCCTTGTAGCAATATATCCCCAGAACGATACGCACGCATAAATTCTTTAGCTTTATTTAAAGATTCTTTTTCGGTCTTTCCATAAAATAATTTTCGATTTCTTTTACCATTTTCAGAAGAT
>JAFAEB010000065.1 GCA_023424235.1 Bacillota bacterium | reverse complement strand
CCTTACCTACCGCATATACACCGTATAAAAATTATTGCTTATAAAAATCAATGAACTTAGATAAGGAGAAGGATTTGTTTTGACTTGTGGAATAAGCAAATCCTATTTCTCTTTTTTCTAAGCTATGTTCTAGGGGAATTTCTATTAATGCACCTTTATTTAATTCATCTTGTACAAAGTCTTTAATTACACAGGATATACCAAGACCAATTTTTGCAAATTCAATTAGTAAATCCATACTACTTACCTCTAATATCTGATTTGTTTCTATCTGATTCTTTGTAAAATAATCTTCGATGAATAATCTTGTCATATTCTTCTCATCAAGTAACATAATATTAGCAGTCTTAAAGATATCATTGGAAGATAAGTTAGCTTCTTCCCTTATAGATAAATGCTCTAAATAGGAGCTAGTTGTAACAAAAGTATCCTCGATCGTTTGAATGGAGTAAAAATCTATACTTTTAACATTACTTGGTTTACCAACTAAGCCGATATCAATTTTACCTTGTTCTAGTAACTCTAAGGTTTTCATTGTTGATTGGCACTCGATTGTAATCTTAATATGAGGATTACCCTCAACAAAAGATTTGAGGTAAGGAAGTAATACAAATTTACATAGGGTTGTACTAACACCTATACGAAGATGACCAAAACCTAACTTCTTGCTTCTCCTTAGTAATTCTTCTCCTTGTGTTAAGGAATCAAAAGCATGCTTTGTGTATTGATATAACAATTCCCCTTCTTTGGTTAGATAAACACCTCTTGATGTTCGATAAAATAGAGTAATATCAAGACTTTCTTCTAACTTTTGAATCGCTTTACTAATCGCTGGTTGACTTATATAGAGTATGTTAGCTGCATGGGATATGTTTTTTGTATAAGCTACAGTATTGAATATATGATATACAGATAAATTCTGCTCCATAATACCTCCCGATATAACTTAGAGTTATAGTAAATATAGTTTATATGTATTTCAATTATATCAAACCTTATGTTACAATTGCAATAAGAATCCTAATTTTAGTAAATAAATTTAATTGGAGGAAGTATACAATGGAGTATAAGATTGCTATTATACCAGGAGATGGAATTGGTCCAGAAATAATTCGGGAAGCTAGGAAAGTACTGAATCGTATTGGCCAGCTATATAGTCATACCTTTCATTATAAGGAGCTTTTATTGGGTGGAGCTTCAATTGATGTAACAGGAGTACCATTAACAAAAGAGGCTCTTTACGAAGCAATGAATTGTGATTCTGTTCTATTAGGAGCAGTTGGTGGTAATGTGGGAAACTCTAATTGGTATGATAGACCTCCCAAAGAAAGACCTGAGGCTGGTTTGCTGGCTATTAGAAAAGGTTTAAATTTATATGCAAATTTAAGACCAGCAGTCTTGTTTCCTGAATTAAAAGAAGCTTGCCCACTAAAAGATGAAATTATTGGCGACGGATTTGATTTTGTGGTCGTGAGGGAGCTAACAGGTGGTTTATATTTTGGAGAACGAAATACATATATTGAAAATGGAATACGAAAAGCATATGACCAATTAGTATATGATGAAAATGAAATCAGACGAATTGCAAGAAGGGCATTTGAAATTGCGATGAAACGTAAGAAAAGAATATGTAGTGTGGACAAAGCGAATGTGATTGATACATCAAGATTATGGAGGCAGGTTGTTTGTGAAGTTTCAAATGAGTATAAAGAGGTAGAACTGACTCATATGCTAGTAGATAATTGTGCAATGCAATTAGTAAAAGACCCAAATCAATTTGATGTGATCCTTACTGAGAATATGTTTGGTGATATCTTATCTGATGAGGCAAGTATGATTACTGGTTCCATTGGTATGCTACCATCTTGCAGCTTAGGTGATGGTAATCTAGGACTCTACGAGCCAAGTCATGGTTCTGCACCAGATATAGCTGGTATGGATAAAGCAAATCCAATAGCCACAATTCTATCAGTCGCATTAATGCTACGTTATTCTTTTCACTTAGAAGATGAGGCAAGAAAAATTGAAGAAGCTGTAAGCTTGGTGCTAAAAAAGGGTTATCGAACCGTTGATATTATGTCAGAGGGTAATACACTAGTAGGTACTGAAAAAATGGGCGATTTAATTGTAAATGAAATATGCAAATAGAAAGAAGGTATATGTATGGGAATGACAATGACACAAAAAATATTAGCATACCATGCGGGACTTAGTAGTGTTTGTGCCGGACAATTAATTGAAGCAAACTTAAGCCTTGTTTTAGGAAATGATGTCACAGCACCAGTAGCTATAAAAGAAATGGAAAAAATAAATAGTAAGGATGTTTTTGATCGGGATAAAATTGCATTGGTACCAGATCATTTCACTCCAAATAAAGATATTAAATCAGCACAAAACTGTAAATGTATGAGGGACTTTGCATACGACCACAATATAAGTAATTACTTTGAAATTGGCGAGATGGGTATTGAACATGCACTACTTCCTGAAAAAGGGCTAGTAGTAGCTGGAGATTTGGTTATTGGAGCAGATTCCCATACTTGTACCTATGGTGCATTAGGGGCATTTTCTACTGGTGTTGGTAGTACGGACATGGCTTGCGGAATGGTAACAGGTAAAGCTTGGTTTAAAGTACCTCATGCAATCAAGTTCGAACTTACAGGCAAGCTTAATAAATGGGTAAGTGGAAAGGATGTAATTCTACATATTATAGGTATGATTGGAGTGGATGGTGCCTTATATCGCTCAATGGAGTTTGTAGGAGATGGTATTAGTAACCTTTCTATGGACGACAGATTTACCATTGCTAATATGGCAATTGAAGCAGGTGCTAAGAATGGTATTTTTCCAGTGGATGAAAAGACAATTGCATATATAAAGGAACATTCTACAAAGGAATATACTGTATTTACACCAGATGAAGATGCAGTATATGATGAGCTCTACACCATTGATTTATCTTCTATAAAACCTACCGTAGCATTTCCCCATTTACCTGAAAACACAAGAACAATCGATGAAGTTCCTGAGGTTTTAATTGACCAGGTTGTAATTGGATCTTGTACCAATGGACGTATTGAAGACTTAAGAATTGCAGCCAAAGTTTTAAAAGATCGTAAAGTAAAAAAAGGAATGAGATTAATTGTATTTCCTGCAACCCAAAAAATATATTTACAAGCGATGGAGGAAGGATTACTTGCAACTTTTATAAAAGCAGGTGGGATCGTAAGTACTCCAACTTGTGGACCTTGTCTTGGTGGGCACATGGGGATTTTAGCGAAAGGAGAAAGAGCAGTCGCAACAACCAATCGTAACTTTGTAGGTCGAATGGGACATGTAG
>JAFAEB010000040.1 GCA_023424235.1 Bacillota bacterium | reverse complement strand
GGATACACGTTGCTGTTGTCCACCTGATAATTCATTTGGTAAATGTCTTAATCGATCCGTTAAACCTAGGGTATTTACTATTTTATTTAAATGCTCTCTATCTACTTTTCTTTGATCTAGTAAAAGAGGTAAGGTTATATTTTCTTCTACGTCTAATACTGGTATTAAATTATAAAATTGATATATGAGACCAATTTGTCTACGCCTAAAGATTGCTAAGTTTGTTTCATTTAGATTATAAATGTCTGTATTATCAATATATACAGTCCCATTGGTTGGATAATCCACACCACCTAATAAATGTAGTAATGTGGATTTACCGGAGCCACTTGGTCCAATAATCGCAACAAATTCCCCTTTGTTAACAGTAAAGGATACATCATCTAGTGCCTTTACCTTGATATCGCCTTTACCATATTCTTTTGTTAGATGCTCTACTTTTAATAATTCCATATGTTCACCTCGTCTTATATTTTTTTCTATCCTTACTATAACTGTTTTATATGACTACTTGGTGACATGAATTATGACAATATTGTCACTTTACCTATAGATACGTATCTCAAATCTTGTTCCTACACCCACCCTACTAGTTACTTCAATACTTCCTTTTTGCTTTGTAATAATTTGCTTTGATAATGCTAACCCAATACCTACGCTGTCACTTTTTGAATTCTTTCCTTTAAAAAAACGTTTAAATATATGGGGTAAATCTTCTTTTTCAATACCAATTCCAGTATCCTCAATTACTATCTTTGTATATAGATTATTGTCACTATAAGAAAGTTTAATACTTCCATCTGCTTTGGTATGTTCCATACAATTTTTAATAATGTTTGTTAGAGCTTCTTGAAACCAATTAAAATCACCTTTCATTGTAACAGTTTCATTACACTTTAATAAAGTAAGATTAATATTCATAAGTTCCATATTAATAAGTAATGGTTCTACTGCTTTCTTTAAAAGTGAATATACATCAATGGTATCACTTTTAAACTGTATGGCATCTGCATCCAACTTCGATAGTTTTAATAAAGCTTGTACTAACCACTCCATTCGCTCAAGTCCTATGGATATGTTCCTTAAGAATTCCTTTCTCTTATGTTCTGGAAGACTATCTTGTTCTAACAAATCAACCATCATGATCATTGAGGTTAGAGGTGTCTTTAGTTGGTGAGAGATATCGGATAAGGAATCTGCTAAGTAGGTTTTATCTCTTTGTAATAAATCAGCTTGCCCATGTAAGGTTAAAGCTAATTTATAGATTTCATTTTTTAAGATACTCAGTTCCCCTTCCATATTGTCCATGAGATCTAAGTTTCTGTAACCATTTTGTATCTTTACTAGGTATTCAGTAAGTTCTTTAATTTTATTATAGCGATAGCTTGTAAATGTAATATTTAAGAATAACAATATGATACCAAGAATTAAAAAGGCTATCGTAGGAGCTATAAAATTCATAAATATAAGGAAACTAAGTATACCAAATACCAAAATTTGAACATATACAAAATATCGAAATTCTCTATTACGATACATGATTATTTCCTTTCTCTAGCAGATAGCCTAATCCTCGAACTGTTTTTATAAGAGTAGGATTTGCTGGATTTTCTTCTAACTTTTCACGTAAGCGTTTGATATATACAGTAAGTGTATTATCATTAACAAATTCACCATTGATATCCCAAATTCCTTCTAATAATTGATTTCTAGTGAGTACTTGTCCTGCATGTTGTACAAGAGTCAGTAATAAACGATATTCCATTGCAGTAAGAATAATCTCATCATTCTCTTTATATACCTTTGCTTCTTTTATATAAATTCGTATTTGTCCAAAGGAGATAACAGATTCTAGGGCTTCCTTTTTCTCATAACGTCTTAATACAGACTTCATTCTAGAAATCAATTCACGAATTCGAAAGGGTTTCGTAATATAGTCATCTGCTCCCATATCAAGACCCTTTACCACATTTCCTTCATCATCTACTGCAGTAAGAAATATAACTGCAACATCTCTCTTCTTTTTTACTTCTTCACAAATGGTATAACCATTCCCATCTGGTAGAGATAAATCTAATAATAATAAAGAAATAGACGGATCATGAGCCACTTCTAAAGCTTCTTTTACGGTAGATGTAACAATTACTTCAAAGCCTTCTTGTAATAAGGCATATTCTAAACCAGATGCAATAATCGCATCGTCTTCTACAATTAATAGTTTCATTCCCCTATCCTCCAAATTGATTTGCTATATTATAACACAGAATATCCTATATGTGCCATTTGTTATTTTGATTCATTTGACTGTATTAGAAAAATAAGGTATTATTTTACTGATTACATCAAATTAATATAAATAAACAAAAAGAGTTTTGAGGAGGATACATGGGACTTATTAATAAAAAAAGTAATGAAAGCTCATTAAAATGGAGTATGATGCGGACATTAATTCTCTGCTGGGTAATACCTCTCTCCTTACTTACAATTATTGTCCTTAAATTTGTCTATTATAATCTGAATGAGCAAACCAAGCAATCCATTAAAAATTCTGCAGACAAAGCAGTAGAAATCTGCTTATCTAGAATGCAGGATTCCATTACTGCTTCGAAAAATGCATCCTATTTACCAACAATCCGTGAAAAATACATACGTTATCAAAGGGATCAAAATAAGTTACAATTATATGAAACAGTAACCGCATTCTTAACGGAGCAATATAAGTTTGATGATCGCTTTCTAAGTACAATGTTAATATTTACAGGGTCTCCTGAAACCATATATTATACATATAGTAATAAATATAAATCTACCTATTCAAATGTTCAATACTTTAAAAATCATGCTCAAAGCCAAGTTCTTGAAATCTCAAAACAGCTCGATACAAGTGTAGAATTTTTACCGGTTGATGATCGAGTGTATATGATAAGAAATTTAGTTACACCTAGTTATGAACCTTACGCTATAATCATAATGGAACTCAATAATCTTGCGGTATTTGATAGTCTAAGAACAATTTGGGGTTACGAGAATGGTAGTATCTTTATAAATGGAAAATCTCTATGTGGAACACTTAAAAATAACATTCCTATTCCTTTTGATGTCATTACGGATGAAAGCGTTTATTATAAGGACAAAACTGGTTCCTATGTCTATCATACCGTAAAGTTTAATAAGGATTTATTAACTTTTATTGTAAAACTAGATAATGATGCTGTTCTATATGAGGTGGATGCATTTAGGTTTATGACTATAGTATCCATTCCACTCTTCCTTATCTTGTTCCTGTTTGTATTTCGATTTTTCCATTTCAAGATTACCAAGCCAATTTTACATCTAACAACTGCTGCTCATCGAATATCCAATGGTGATTATGGTACACAATTACAAAATATTCAAGGAAGTCAAGAATTTTCCTACTTAAGTAATACCTTTAATTCCATGTCTTTAAAACTAAAATACCAATTTGAAAAGATTTATCTTGAAGAGCTTGCCTTAAAAGATGCGAATATTAAGGCACTACAATCACAGATTAATCCTCATTTCTTAAATAACACACTTGAAATTATTAATTGGGAAGCAAGGATGATGGATAATTATAAAGTGAGTGAAATGATTGAAGCCTTATCAACAATACTAAGTGCTACAATGAATCGAGAGCAGCAGCAACATATTACGTTAGCTGAAGAACTCTCCTATGCCGATGCATACTTCTTTATTATTTCAACTAGATTAGGTGAACGATTTCAAGTAATAAAAGATATTGATGAAAGCCTTCTAAAAGTACATGTTCCTAGGCTTATTATTCAACCGATTATAGAAAATGCAGTTGAGCATGGTCTTAATGAGCAAAATCAAGGTATTGTAAAACTTCATATCTATTCTGATGGAGATAAATTATATATCGAAGTTACCAATCAAGGAGTCTTAACCCAAAAAGATAAAGCTAAAATTGATATGTTATTAAATGATGATGGATCATATGAAAAGGAGTGCTCTACTAGTCTTGGAATTCGTAATGTGAATAGAAGGCTCAAAATAATCTATGGAAACGATTGTGGATTAACTATAAATAGTAACAAAGAGGGAGCTACTGTAAGTACAATTACCGTCAAAATAAACAAAGCAAACCTAGACAAATAATAACAAACCCAAACATTAACCTTTCTAGTAACATAGGATATGATATTAGTAGATGATTTCATCTATAAATGAGTTCATCTAATGTAAAGCAACTTTACATAATACAAATTCATAGGAGGCTATTTATGAAAAAATTGTTAGCACTACTGTTAACCCTAACAATGGTAATCGCTATTACTGCATGTTCAAAAGATGAGAAACCTGTTGATGCCGTAAAAGATAACCAAAATCAAGAATCTACTAATACTACGAAGGAAAAACCTACTGAAGCTGCTAAGAAAGTTACCTTAAATGTGACCACAACATATGCAGGAAATGATGGCAATGCACAGAACTTTCAAGATGCAGTAGCAGCATGGGAAAGTTCCAGTGGAAACAAAGTAAATGATTCCTCTTCAACATCCGATGAAACTTTTAAAGCTAGAATTTTAGCTGATTTTGAGACTGGTTCAGAGCCAGATGTACTGTTTTTCTTTAATGGTGTTGACTCTAATCCTTTTGTCCAAGCAGGTAAAGTAATCTCCATTGAAGATATCCGTAAAGAATTTCCTAATTATGATGGCAATATGAAAGATGGAATGTTAGGTGCTTCTCCA
>JAFAEB010000414.1 GCA_023424235.1 Bacillota bacterium | reverse complement strand
CCATAGTTTGGAACAAAATAAAGAGGAACATAATAGTAAATTAGCATTAGCTCCATTAAAAGAGTCCTATGATTATTCAAGCGTTAGCAAAAATTTAGATAAGGATATTTTGGAAAAAGTTAAAAATACAGAAATCGGTATTGCACAAGAAGTGACTGAAAAAGGAAAGGATTTTGTTCGTGAGGACAGCGATTATAAATTACCACTTTATAATGACAAAGCAGAACAACTAACTTTTATTTCACAAGAAGCTGTAAAAAGTCACAGAATCATTGGACAAGTATTCTCTACCTATTGGATTGTAGAATTTGGCAATGATATGTATCTTATTGATCAGCATGCAGCCCATGAAAAAGTAATGTATGAAAATATTATGGCCTCTCTTAAGGATAAAATTATTACAAGTCAGTTATTAGAACCCCCTATAATAATAAGTTGTTCGATGAGAGAAGAAGAAACATTAAAGAAGAATATGAGTTCTTTAAATGAACTTGGATTTGAAATAGAGGAATTTGGTGGAAAAGAATATGCGATACGTAGTGTACCGAGCGACTTCTATGGACTAAATGTTCGTGAGTTATTTATTGAATTACTAGATGGTTTGGTAGATGAGAATTTTCAAAAGACACCTGATATGGTGTTGGAGAAAATTGCTTCTATGTCCTGCAAAGCAGCAGTAAAAGGTAATACAAGATTGTCCTTTGAGGAAGCAAAAAACTTAATTGATGAATTATTAACCCTAGAAAATCCATATCATTGTCCTCATGGTAGACCAACCATTATTTCTATGAGTAAATATGAATTAGAAAAGAAATTTAAACGAATTGTATAATCGTATATAGGATTCGTTTTAAGACAGGAGCATAAGATGAAAAAGCCTTTAATTATATTAACTGGACCTACCGCAGTTGGTAAAACAGCTCTATCCATAGAACTTGCGAAAGCGATTAATGGAGAAATTATCTCTGCTGATTCAATGCAGGTATATAAGTATATGGATATAGGAACTGCTAAAATAAGACAAGAGGAAATGGATGGAATAAAACACTATTTAGTTGATGAATTTTTACCTACTGAGGATTTTAATGTATTTAAATTTAAAGAGTATGCAGTTAAATATATAGAAGAAATTTATAAAGCTGGAAAGATACCAATTATAGTTGGTGGTACTGGTTTTTATATTCAATCTGTTTTATATGATATTCAATTTAAGGATAATGAAGAAGGTGATTCCTATCGTAAGGAATTAGAGAAGCTTAGTATAGAAGAAGGACCTAGTTATCTTCACACTATGTTAAAAGAAGTTGATATGAAATCAGCAGAAATCATTCATCCAAACAATGTTAAAAAAGTAATAAGAGCCTTAGAGTATTATAAGCAAACAAATCAACCTATTTCTAGTCATAATGAAGAACAAAGACAGAAGGAATCTCCATATAATTCAGCATATTTTGTTTTAACTGATGAGAGAGAATTGTTATATAGTCGTATTGATAAAAGAGTTGATAAGATGATTGCAGAGGGTTTAGTTGATGAAGTAAAGTATTTATTAGAGGATTACGGTTGTGATAAATCTATGGTATCTATGAAGGGGCTAGGTTATAAAGAAATCATTGCTTACTTAGAAGGGGAAATAACCTTAGATGAAGCTATATATATCCTAAAAAGAGATACAAGACATTTTGCCAAAAGGCAATTAACCTGGTTTAAAAGAGAAAAAGATGTTATATGGGTTGATAAAAATAAGTTGAATGAAAAAGAAGTACTTACACATTTACTACACTATTTAAAAGAAAAAGATATGATAGGCATGTAAGAGATATAGAACTTAAGCACTAGTTATAATAAATAAAATTAGTCATAATATAGTCATGCTTAATATGAAAGGGAACAAATGAAACATACATTAAGTGATTTATATAAAGAATTAGAAGTAGATGATAGAATATTAAAATTTACAAGTGAAATTGAAGCCAAATTAATGCCACGTTTTATAGAGATTGATCGTGTAGCAGAATATAATCAAATAAAAGTGCTTAAAGCAATGCAAGATAATAAGGTTAGTGATATTCATTTTGCTGCAACCACTGGTTATGGATATAATGATATTGGTAGGGATACCCTAGAAAGTGTTTATGCATCTGTATTTCATGCAGAATCAGCTCTTGTAAGACCTCAGTTAATAAGTGGTACCCATGCATTAAGTACCGCACTTTCCGGTAATTTAAGACCAGGAGATGAAATTCTATCCCCTGTTGGCAAACCATATGATACCTTAGAAGGTGTTATTGGGATTGGTAAAGAAAAGGATTCTAAGCTTACTGGTGCACTTAGTGAGTATGGTATTACTTATTCCCAAGTTGAGTTATTAGAAGATGGTAGTTTTGATTATGAGAGAATTAAACAAGCTATTAATAATAAAACAAAACTAATAACCATACAACGTTCAAAAGGATACTCAACAAGACCAACCTTATCTGTGAAAAGAATTGGTGAATTAATCTCTTTTATCAAAGAAATCAAGCCAAATGTAATTTGTATGGTTGACAATTGCTATGGTGAGTTTGTAGAAGAGATAGAACCTAGTGATGTAGGAGCAGATTTATGTGTTGGCTCCTTAATTAAAAATCCTGGTGGTGGCCTTGCTCCTATTGGTGGTTATATCGTTGGTAAAGAAGAATATGTTAATAATGCGGCATTCAGACTTACGGCACCTGGTCTTGGTAAAGAAGTTGGAGCAACCTTAGGAATTAATCCTTTATTATATCAAGGTTTATTTTTAGCACCAACAGTAGTAGCATCTGCTTTAAAAGGTGCAATCTTCGCTGCAAATGTATATGAAAAATTAGGATTTCCAGTTATGCCAAATGGAAGTGAGTCCCGTCATGATATTATTCAAGCGGTAACTTTAGGAAGCAAAGAAGGAGTTGTTGAGTTTTGTAGAGGAATTCAAGCTGCTGCACCTGTTGATAGTTTTGTTGTTCCTGAACCATGGGATATGCCTGGATATACTTGTGATGTTATCATGGCTGCAGGTGCATTTGTTCAAGGGTCTTCCATTGAACTTAGTGCAGATGCTCCAATTAAAGCTCCATATTCTGTATTTTTCCAAGGTGGATTAACTTGGTTCCATGCAAAGTACGGCATTATGATGTCAGTACAGAAATTATTAGATGCTAAATTAATACAAATTCCTTAGACAAAATAAAACTTATTATATTCTGCTACCAAAACGACAATAGTTTTGTAAATTAATATACGTTAATATACCATCAATTAAAAGCAATTTGTTCATCTTAGGTAATTTGTGCTATTTATATATACAAAATAGTAGAATTATGATAGAATAGACTAGAATATGTGTTTTGGAGGGTGGGAAATTATGCAAGGTGGTCACGGTAAAAATTCGTGGGCTTTATTACTGCTCATCTTAGCCGGTGTTGTATTAGGAGGCTTCATTGGATATCTAGCACAGGATGTTTCCTTTTTATCATGGCTAAATTATGGACAAGAGTTTGGTATAGGTGATGCTACTAATAAGGGATTCGTTCGCTTAAATCTTGGTATTATGATTATAAGCTTTGGACTAACGATTAAAATAACAATAGCAGGTATTATTGGTGTTATCCTAGCCATAATAATATATCGTAAATTATAATTAAATAATGTTACTTTTCTTGGAGAGAGAAGAAAAGGAGATAACATGAATGATTATTTTACATTAAAAGAACTACCTTTATCTGAAAGACCTTATGAAAAGTGTGAACTATATGGACCTGAATATCTATCAGATGCTGAATTATTGGCAGTGATGATTCGAACAGGTTCTAGAAATGAAAGAGCAGTTGATTTAGCTTCTAGAGTACTAAATAGTTCAAAAACCCATTCAGGTCTTATATCATTAAATTATTTAACAATGAATGAACTTAGAAGTATAAAAGGAATTGGTAAAGTGAAAGCAATACAGTTAAAATGTATTGCAGAACTAACAAGACGAATGGCAAAAGCAACCATGATAAGGGGGATTAGACTTACAACCCCTGAAACGGTTGCTAATTATTATATGCAGGATATGAGACATCTTACACAAGAAAAAATACTTCTTATAATGTTAGATTCTAAAAGTCAAATAATTAAGGATATGTATATATCCTCTGGAACTGTTAGTAGTTCTATATTACCCCTACGCGAAATCTGTCTTACTGCACTTAAATATGAAGCAGTAGGAATTATAATAATGCATAATCATCCAAGCGGTGACCCAACTCCTAGCAATGAAGATATCCTTGTAACCAAAAAATTAAAGGATGCTGGAAATTTAATAGGAATTAAGCTTATGGATCACATAATAATTGGAGATAATAAGTATATTAGTTTAAGTGAGAGAGGAATTTTAAGCTAAATCCTCTTTTTTGGAGTATGTTTTAAGTTGGAAGGAGACATCATATGGCGGGAAAGACCTATGGAATAGATTTTGGTACAAGTACAATCAAAATATATCAAAAAAGTGAAGGCGTCAAATTAGACGAAAAGAATATTATTGCTGTTCAAGATAGAAAAAAAGTTATTGCAGTAGGAAATGAAGCATTTGAAATGTATGAAAAAGCACCAGCTAATATTAAAGTAACATACCCGGTTAAATCGGGTGTTATCGCTGATATACACAATATGTTGGAATTACTAAATAAATTATTTTTAAAAATGAATAAAGGAAAACGATTGTCAGCGAATGAAATAATTATTGCAACTCCTTCTGATATAACAGAAGTTGAAAAACGTGCATTTTATGATTTGGTTGCTAGTTCTAATGTAAAATGTAAAAAAATTAAAATCGTTGAGAAGCCAATTGCTGATGCCATAGGCCTAGATTTAGATGTTACACATGCTAGAGGTGTTATGGTTGTTGATATTGGAGCAGATACAACGGAAGTTTCAATCATGTCACTAGGTGGAATCGTTATTAGTAAATTAATACCGATTGGTGGACATAAATTAGATGAGTCTATTCGTTCTTTTGTAAGAAAAAAATATAATCTTATTATCGGTGAGAAAACTGCTGAATCTATTAAGAAAAATCTTGCTCAAGCCATACCGATGGAAGAGAGCACGATGAAAGTTTATGGACGTAATTTAGTTACAGGACTACCTTTAGAGGTTGAAATTAGTTCTACTATGGTTTATGAATCTATAACAGAATACCTATATTCAATTGTTGATGCTATAAGAATTATATTAGAACGTACTCCTCCTGAAATTTCTTCCGATATTATAGATTCAGGAATTTATGTAACAGGAGGTTCCGCTGCAATTGCCGGCCTAAATAACTTAATTCATAAAGAAACAGGATTATCAATTAATATAAGTAATGATCCTACCAATACAGTTGTACTTGGACTAGGAAAGATAATCGAAGACCGTAAATTAGCCTCCTTAGCAATAGCACCAAATCAAACAAGATTTATGAATTAGAAAATTTAGAGGTAAAAAAAACCAGTAAGGAGCAAAGGGATGAGAAGAAGGAGCCATTTTTATATTAGTCCGAAAAACTTACTCATTACAAGTATAATTATATGTTTCATTTTAATCTTTGTATCATTTCGTTATAGCGATGAGATATCACCGATTAAAAATGCAGTAGGAAATGTCATATCTCCGATGCAAAAAGGAATCAATCAAGTTGGTTATTCTATATCTTCTCAATTTAAAAAGTTTACTACTCTTAATAAACTTATAGAAGAAAATGAGAATTTAAAAGAACAAGTTAATATTTTATCATATGAGAATAAAATACTTCTACAAGATAAATATGAGTTAGACAGATTTAGAGATTTATATGAATTAGATCAAAAGTATGCTGACTATCCAAAGGTAGCAGCAAGGGTAATCAGTAGTGATCCAAATAATTGGTATAATACCTTTACCATTGATAAGGGTACTGATGATGGTATCAAAGTCAATATGAATGTAATAGCAGGTAATGGATTAGTGGGAATTGTTGAGCAAACTCGCAAGAATCACTCCATTGTACGTTCCATAATAGATGATAGCAGTTATGTATACGGTATGTTTTTGAAAACCTCAGATAACTGTGTCGTAAAAGGTGATTTAATTCTATATGAAGATGGTGTAATTGGAGTCGATCTGATAAGTAAAGATGCTGAAGTTTATGATGGGTATGAAGTTGTTACTTCACATAAAAGTGTAAACTATCTACAAGGTATACTTATTGGATATGTAAGTAACATAACTGTTGATTCCAGTAATTTAACGAAGACAGCTTATTTAACACCAGCTGTAGATTTTGATAAATTAGAAGAAGTTTTAATTATAACAGAACTAAAAGAACCTTTGGAATAAAGTGAAATGAGGAGATGGATGTGAAGCGATTTTTAATAGTAACATTAGAAATTATAATACTATATTTGCTACAGACCACCGTGTTCCAATGGTTTTTACTTGCAGGTGTGACACCAAATTTATTATTAATCTTAACCGTTTCCATTGGTTTTATGAGAGGTCGAAAAGAAGGATTGATAGTAGGTTTTATTTGTGGCTTACTAATTGACTTGACTTATGGAGATGTTGTTGGAGTATGCGCTTTAATATATTTATTAATCGGTTACTTAAATGGATACGCAAACAAGATATTCGTAAAAGATGATTTTACAATACCTTTTATACTTATAGGCTTAAGTGAATTTATGTATTTTTTCTTATATTATACATTGGAATTTTTGTTAAGAGGTAAATTGAACATAATATATTATTTTATTCATATTGGTTTACCAAAAATGGTATATACTGTTGTAGTAGCTCTATTATTATATCGATTATTAAATATGATAAACATAGAATTACTTAGTAAGAAAGATGAGGAGGCTTAAAACTAGTGTTTGACATATTTTTAGACAAATTAAAACAACTGTTCTCATCTAGAATATTGCCTATTTCATTTATATTTGTAGTTTTATTTGTAGTATTGATTACTAGAATTTTTAGTTTACAAATAGTAGAAAGTGAAACCTATCAGGATGAGGCAACCCTTAAGAATATAAAAACAAGAGAGATTAAAAGCACGAGAGGTAATTTTTACGACAGGAATGGTGTTTTATTAGCATATAATGAACTAATTTATTCGGTTGTATTAGAAGATAGTACTGAATTAACTAGCAATGATGAAAAAAATAAAATGTTGCATAATTTAATTTTAATCTTAGAAAAACATGGTAATACTATAGAAAATGAATTTGGATTATCGATTAATGACGATGGTGAAGTTATATTTAATGTAGAAGGTACAGCAGAGCTAAGGTTTAAAAAGAATCTTTATGGAAGACGATCCATTGATGAACTAAAAGCAGAAGAGAGAAATGCAACTGCACAAGAAGTATTCGATTATCTAAGACATGGTTCTAGTAGATACTCTACTATGTTCAATATCTCGGATGAATATAGCTTAGAAGATACATTAAAGATAATGACTCTTCGTTATGCATTATATGTTAATTACCCTAAATATAATCAAATTATTATTTCTAGTGATGTAAGTGAGGAAACGGTTGCAGCAATTTTAGAAAATGCAGCTATTCTACCAGGCGTTGAAATTAGTAAGCAAACAAGTAGAGTCTATAATGAAAGTATATATACTGCTCATATGCTTGGATATACTGGACTAATTAGTGATTTTGAATTAGATAATCTAAAACAAGAAAATGAGAGTAGCAATTATAATAATTCTGATGTGATTGGAAAAACTGGTCTAGAAAAACAATTCGAATCTTATCTTTCAGGAACGAAGGGATTAGAGAGTATAACGATTAGTAATTCTGGAAAATATATAGAAACAATCTCACGCACGGAACCTATAGCTGGGAATGATGTGTATTTAACAATTGACATAGAATTACAAAAATCCATTTATCATATTATTGAACGTAATCTTGCAGGCATCTTATTATCTAAGATCGTAAATAGTTCCGATGCAGGAACAAGAGGAGTTTCAGCAAAAGATATTAAAATTCCAATTTATGACGTTTATTTTGCTTTAATAAATAATAATATTATTAATTTAAATGAGCTAGAAGCCAATGATGCTAGTGATTTGGAAAAACAAGTGTATAATAAATTCATAAATAAACAAGAGGAAGTATTTGCGGAACTGGATGTATTATTATCATTAAATAATACAAAAGTTAATAGTGCTGTTTCAAAGGCAATGAATGATTATCTTACTTATATCTATGGAGTGCTAAGAACGAAGCAAGTATTGTTAACCTCCCTTATTGATACTGAGGATGAGAATTATATAGCATATCATAACGATAAATTAAGTTTAAGTAAATTTTTACAATACGCAATAGCTAGTAACTGGATTGATTTAACGAAACTAAATATAGGTGATGAATATTTTAGTACGGAAGAGTTATATGAAAAGTTGAAAGAGTATATAAAAGAAATTCTTTTAGATGATAGCACATTTCATAAAAAAATATATAGCGATTTGGTATATTCGTATAAATTGTCTGGAAGTGAAATTTGTCTTTTATTATTTGACCAAGGTGTGTTAAAATATAATGAAGAAGAAATTTCTAAAATAAAAAATGGAGTTATTTCTGCGTATTCCTTTATTACAGAAAAGATACGAGACCTTTCCATTACACCTGCACAGCTTGCACTTGATCCACATAGTGCTTCTGTTGTTGTAACAGATGTAAATTCTGGAGATGTAATTGCAATGGTTACTTATCCTAGTTATGATAACAATATGTTAGCCAATCGTATTGATAGTGAATATTGGAATAAATTGAATAATGACTTAACAACACCTATGATTCATCGAGCTACGAAACAGAAGACGGCACCAGGTTCTACCTTCAAAATGGTGAGTGCTATAGCTGGTTTAGAAGAGGGAGTTATTGGTACAACAGAAACAATTCGAGATTTATATGAATTTACTAAGATAATTCCTTCTCCAAAATGTTGGTCCACTCATAGTCATGGTAATGTTGATGTTACTGGAGCTCTTGAGGTATCT
>JAFAEB010000393.1 GCA_023424235.1 Bacillota bacterium | reverse complement strand
ATTACCACCGACTTCATCAAAAATACGATATGCCAGTCTCATAAAACTTAATATATCTATGTTCATAGTTCCGTGATTAGGATGTATGGATACGATGTCTTTTTGTGTCTGTAATGTAAATTGCTCTGGTACAATAATGATATAATTAGAGTCTGGATTTTGGATCGATTTATAGGTAACTTCTTCATAAAGCATATAGGACTTGCCTGCTCCAGAACTTCCTAAAATTAATTGTAAGGACATAGTTTCCTCCTATTGTAATTATATTTGCTAATAAAATTCCGAGTTTACTATAACTTATTGTTCTTATTTCTACGCTTTCACTACGCATTCATTTATCTTATGATACATAAATTTAACTTACATTATAGCATAGCTTACTAATAATTGTAAGGTGATAGTTATTAGCAAATCATTTTAAATTCCTTGAAAAAATCTCTAATAGAATAATCATAATTTCTTAATTATCATAATAAGATATATAAAGTATTATATGGAGGGTAGTGTGAAAGGATCTTCACACTTATTGATATAGGTTTACAAAAAACCTTGTAAACATATCAGGAAAGGCATGGTGCTAAAATGTCAAAAACAAAAATAGTTGTTATCCACTTAAAAGAAATAATATACACAGCATTGTTCGCTGGATTAGGTATTTTGTTGATTATTTTGTTAATCATCATGTTCCTAAACAAGAAGGACGACTCTCAATCAACAATGACAAGTAAATATACTCCCGGTGTTTGGACATCATCCTTTGTCTTAAATGATACCAACCTAAATTTAGAAATTGTTGTAGATTCTGATCACATTAATTCAGTACGTATCGTTAATATTGACGAAGCAGTAACAACAATGTATCCACTTGTTGAGCCATCACTTGACTCTATCGCTGCTCAGCTTTATAATGATGTGGACATTGATAATGTGGTAATTCAAGAAGACAGCAAATATACTGAAAAATTACTAGTTGATGCCATTAAATTAACCTTAGAAAAAGCAACACCCGTAGAGAAAGAAGATTAATATTACATATTTATGTAAAAACAGAGTTGTAGCACAAGCAAATACACACTTGTGATACAACTCCATTTTTATGTTCATATCATTTCCTTTATTAAAGTCACCATTAGATAGGATTATAATTAGCCCTTCTAATTTTTGATACTTTTATTAGAAACCTTTATTACTTAAAAAGTATGTATCTACCAACATACTCATTATCTTTTTAGAATTCTATATATGGTGATTTTTCATTTAAGAATATAATTCCAATGATTCCTGGACCAGTATGGGCTCCAATGGCACATCCAACATAGCTATCAATAAAGTGTTTGCAACCATACTTTTCTGTTAGCATATCCTTTACCAGATTCATTGACTCCTTATCATCACCATGAACAATTCCGATTGTTTGGTTTTCTAGATTGGCACCACGTTCACCAACAATATCAACTAAGCGTTTTAGTGATTTTACTCTTCCTCTTACTTTTTCAATTGATACAAGAGCACCTAAATCATTAATCTCAATAATTGGTTTAATATCTAATAAACCACCTGCAATTGCAGAGGTACGACTTAGCCTACCACCTTTATATAAATATTCTAAGGTTTCTACCGTAAAGATATGTTCCATATGAGCGCAATGAAACTGGATTGCTTCAATGATTTCTTCTTTCTTAGCATTATTTTTTTGCATTCTTAAGGCTTTTTCTACAACCAAGCCAAAGCCTAAGGAAGCACACTTTGAATCAATAATTGTAAGTGAAAAATCCGGATATTCTTCACTCAGTTCCACTTTAGCAATATTTGCAGCATTATAAGTCCCTGCAATCCCTGTTGAAAAACATACATATATAACTTCATCCTTATTTTTAGCATAAGGAAGAAAATTTTCATAAAACATATAGGAATTAATATGATAGGTTTTTATTTCTTTTCCAGATTTTAAAATACCATAAAATTCTTCTGGAAATATAGTTTGTCCATCAAAATAATCTTTTTCATCAATTACTACTGGTGTTGGAATTACATGTAGATCATACTGTTCAATGAGCCATTTTGGTACATCGGATGCTGAGTCCGTTACTATTTTTAAAGCCATTTTATCTCTCCTATTCCTCTAATGAAATACTCTCTAAATCCTTCAACCATAACCTAGCACTTGCATCACTTGGCATACGTAAGTCCCCTCTTGGTGATAAAGCTACACTACCAACTTTAGGGCCGTCTGGTAAGCAAGATCGTTTAAATTGTTGAGAAAAAAATCGTTTATAAAACACGGTGAGCCACTTAAGTATGGTTTCTTTATCATATTCATTATCAAATGCTAGTACAGCTAAGCGAAATACTTTTTGTGGTCTAAATCCAAATCGAACAATATAGTACAAGAAAAAGTCATGTAATTCATATGGCCCTACAATGTCTTCCGTAATCTGTGATATATCTCCTTCAATTGGTGGTAATAACTCTGGACTTACAGGTGTATCTAATATATCATTTAATACTTCTTGTAACCTCATATCCTTAGTAACTTCTGAAAAATAGGCAACTAAATACTTTACTAAAGTTTTTGGAACAGACGCATTCACTCCATACATGGACATATGATCTCCATTATAAGTAGCCCATCCAAGTGCTAATTCAGACATATCTCCAGTACCAACAACCAAACCATTATATTTTGAAGCTAAATCCATTAACACCTGAGTTCGCTCACGAGCTTGGGAGTTCTCAAAGGTTAAATCATGTATATTCTTATCATGGCCAATATCTTTAAAATGTTGCAATACAGATTCTCTAATTGGTATTTCAATTAGTGTTGTTCCTAATAGCTTCGCAAGTTTGATTGCATTCTGATAGGTTCGATCAGTGGTTCCAAAACATGGCATGGTTACTGTAATAATTCCTGTTCTACTATATCCTAATAGGTCAAAAGTTTTACAAGTAACTAATAAAGCTAGAGTAGAATCTAGGCCACCAGATATACCAAGAATTGCATGTTTAATGCCAATATGCACAATTCGTTTTTTTAGACCGTATGCTTGAATTGAGATGATCTCTTCACATCTTATATTTCTAGATTCTTTATTCATTGGAACGAAAGGAGATTTAAGATATGCTCTTGTTAGATCTGTTAATGGTAATTCTTTACTATGTTCATAAGTAAACTCAACGATTTCATAATTCTTCGATGTATCAAATTCAAAGGTTGTCATCCTTCTTCTTTCATTGATGAGCTTCTCGGTATCTATTTCTGTAATAATCATATCATTGGTAAATCGCTTTGATTCTTTTAATACAGTTCCATTTTCTGCAATCATATTATGACCTGCAAAAACGAGATCCGTGGTTGATTCCCCTTCTCCAGCATCCGCATAAACATAACCACAAACAAGTTTTGCAGAATGACTTCTAACTAATTCTAGACGAAAGGCATCTTTCCCTGTATTCTCATCACTTGCTGATGGGTTTAGGATTAGAGTTGCTCCAGCTAGAGCATGATAGGAACTAGGTGATATCGGTACCCATAAATCCTCACAGATTTCTACTCCAATTACCAAGGATTTAAGATTGCTGCAACGAAATAATAGATTTGTTCCAAATGGTACCTTTTTATTGTCTATGGTAATATATTTTACCTCTTTATTTCCTTTATTAAAATGTCTTGCTTCATAAAATTCTGAATAATTAGGGATATTCGTTTTAGGTATTAAGCCCAGTAACTTACCATTTTGAATAATGGCAGCAACATTGTATAATTTGCCATCCTCGCAAATTGGAAGGCCTACCGTAAGGAAAACATCTTTATTCTGGGTATAAGCTACAATGCGAATTAATTCCTTTAAGGCACTGTTTAATAAGACATCCTGTAAAAAAAGCTCGCCACAAGTATAACCAGTAATACACAACTCTGGTAAAACAAGAACTTTGACTTTATTTTCTTCTGCTTTATCAATATACTCCAGTATTCTATCAGCATTATTAGTACAATCTGCTACCTTTATTTTGGGAGTAGCTGCTGCTGTCTTAATAAAACCATGTTTCATAAAAAATCTCCCTCTTTTAGTAAATATTAACTTTATTATTATTTTAAAAAAAGGCAGCTTATAAAGCTGCCCTTTATCATTGGTTTTAACCCAAAATGCCGTTTCCTGTATTTTGACTCCTAGCCCAAGCTAGGTGGGTTTCCGCAAATAAGCCTCTGTCTTCCACTGCTAAGGAGGCCTGACATAATCTTATTGATTAGGAATCCCTTTTTAAATCTTGTAGGTTCAAAATAACAGGATTATCGTACACCCCAGGAATATCATTTATTTCTTAATTTATATTTATTATACATTAGTAAAGGGCATATTTCAAGTAATTCTTGTCATAAAATGTTTTAAAAATTTAATTCTTCTACATATCCTTCTAAACATTGGAATTTAAATACAAACTCAGTTCCCACTCCTAACGAAGAAAATACTTCTATTGTTCCTCCATGTTTGCTTGCTATTTGCTTTGCTATGGCAAGACCAAGTCCAGAACCTTGCTTATTTTGTTTTAGCTTTGACTTATAAAATTTATCAAAGATAATCGGTAATTCTTCTTCTGATATTCCTACACCTTCATCTTTAATTGATATAGTTAGTTTGTCCTTTTTAGATAAAAATATGTGTACGGTAGAATTTTCATTTGAAAATTTAATTGCATTATCTAAAATTATTAAAAACATTTGGCGCAACCTATCATAATCACCCATCATCATATAAGATGGTCTATCCTTGCTTAGGGAAATAGTAATACCTTTCATTTCACAGATAGGCAAAATACTTCTACTTAAATCATCAAAGACTTGTACAATATTAATTGGTTCTTTCTCAATCATAAAATCAGGATTTTGCATTTTAGATAGTAATAATAAATCACCAACTAAACGTTCCATTCCTTTACATTCTAGTAGGATTCTTTGATAATATTGCTTTACTTTTTCTTCACCAGTAATCACACCATCCACTAAGGATTCTGCATAGGCTCGTATAACTGTAATCGGAGTTCTAAGCTCATGAGATACATTTGCAAAGAAATCAATCCGCATTTGCTCTCTATTTCTTCTCTCTTCTTCATTCACTTTTAGTTCATCCGCTAATATATCAATGGTACGTGCTAAGTCACCAATTTCGTCTTTTCGTATTAATAATACGTTACTATCATAATTTCGATCCGCTAATTCAAGGGCTGTAAGCCTCATTTTTGATATTGGCGATGACAGTCCTTTTGCAAAAAACATAGCAATGATAAAGGAGATAAAAATAGCAACAACGGCACTCATTATAATATATTTCATACTTTCAGATACTAAATATTCTTGCTCGGATACTTGTGAAATAAGTAATACAATTCCTACTACCTCACTAGATACTTGTACCGGAACACCAAGAATAATCGACATACCACCAAACTCTTCATAATAACCGATTTGATAATCCATTTGATTGTCAAAAGCATGATTAATGACGTCAATGCAATCTGGTGGAAGAACTACATCTTGTAGATTAACATTTTCAAGACTTTTATTCATTGGACTTTTAGCATTGGGATTTGATATAGTCCATATGTCTGGCTTACCATCATTGACTTCTTCTAATATTTTAAAATACTCAAGGTAACTTTCTTCTTCTTTATTTATAATCGTTTGAGAGAGTTTTTTTGAAACATTCTTTGCTTGCTTAATTAAATCTGTATGATAGGTATCCGTAATATTTGTTTCATATAATTTCATATATATGAAACCAAGCAGAACTGCAAATAAAGTCAGTATAATCGCATAATTAACATATACTTTAAAAAATAATCGATTGGTAATACTTACTTTATTTTTTTTGTCCATTAAAGTCTCCTCATTATTCCTCTATCTCAAATTTGTATCCAACTCCCCATATGGTTTTAATGTTCCAACCAGGGTGATCTACGGTATCTAATTTAGCACGTAGTCGTTTAATATGAGAATCTACCGTTCTGCTATCACCAAAATAGTCGAATCCCCAAAGACTATCTAATAGATTATCCCTTGTAAATACTTTGTTTGGATTTTTTGCTAAAGTCCACATCGTTTCGATTTCTTTTTTTGTTAAAGACATTTTTGTACCATTAATATGTAATGTATACTCATCTAGATTAATTACTAGATTATTTATTATAACTGTATTCCCTGTTTTTATGTCTTTCTCTGTTCTTGTCATTCTCCGAAGTACAGCTCTTACTCTTGCCATAACCTCACTGGGACTAAAGGGTTTTACGATATAATCATCTGCACCTATATCAAGCCCCATGATACGTTCAAAATCTTCTCCTCTAGCTGTAATTAAAATTACTGGGACATTGGATTTTGCTCTTATTTTTCTACATACTTCATATCCATCTTCCTTTGGCATCATTACATCTAATAATACTGCTACTGGATTATAATTTTCAAATAAACGAAAGGCTTCTTCACCATCACTTGCAACAACTGGTTCATATCCTTCTTTCTTTGTGTATGTAGACAATACATCCGTAATATCTTGATTATCATCTGCGATTAATATATATTGCATGATTACCTCCTATAAATACTCCTCATTTATGTGTTTCAAAACATATATGGGCATATCATTTTTATATAATAATGCCCATTCCTAATATATGTTGTCTTCTATACGTTAAATGAATAATTTTGTAGTGACAAAATTAATCCTTCATAATTGTGTTAATTGTTTTTCTATGACTTACAATTTAACTTAACATTTTTATTATATCGTATAACAAGGTTTAAAAACAAGTATAATTGATACAATAAATATTAAAATCTCTTAACTTTCGTAAGAAAAATTTAATAATTTGCCATGAATATGACAAAAACTAGTATTATAGTAAGATCATGATAATTAAGGGTTATATAAAAATGGCAGTAATATAAATATTTTACAAAAGATACTCTTGTTACCACATAACAATCTAAAGATTTAAGGAAACATGTCGAATACTACATTGGAGGAGGATATCATGAAACAAAATCTTTTTAAGAAGTGTTTATTAACACTAGGATTTTTGTTTTTCTTCACTGTATGCTTTCCGATTCCCTACACCAATGCTATCGTTGCAAAAGCTAGTACTGTAGATGAAAGTCAATCTGAAATTAAACTTAATGTAAAGAGCAAGGCTCTTGTAAAGGATACTACCTTTACATTAAAAATTTATAACTTATCTGACAAGTACAAAGTGTCCTACAAAACGGATTCTAGTCAAGTTGCAACCGTAGATGAAAAAGGTGTAATAACTGCTGTTGATTTTGGAACTACGTTAATTACTGTAACCGTTAAAGATGGCTTTAAAACCATTGCTACACTAGAATGTGAAGTTACAGTAGGCCCACCTGCATTAAGTATTAAACTCACCAAATCAGAGATTACTTTATCAGTAGGGCGTAAAACTACGTTAAGTGCAATTTTAAAACCGAATAACACCGTGGAAGAAGCTAAGTACTCAAGTAATGATTCAAACATTGCTTCCGTAAGTATTGGCGGCCGCGTTACTGCGAAATCAGTTGGGGTTACTTACATCTTTGCCTATATTGATAATGGCAAATACGATGTTTGTAAGGTAACTGTAGTTGAAAGTGATCCTAACACAGACCAAAAGGAATCAGACACATCAGAATAAGGAATAGATAATGAGGTAGATATTTATCTACCTCATTATTTAATGTTTTAATATATTATTTTTATTGCTCTTCTTCTACTTCATGAAATTCATTTTCCACTTGGATATTAACTTCATTATTTTCTTTCTTATCAACTTTATTCTTTAAATTATCCATAAAGTTAAAGCCAGTCATTGCTTCTATGGTTTCTGGAAGTTGGCTAATAATATCTGTAACATAACCTGCTACTTTTGCAGCTCCTTTGTTACTTCCTTCACTTCCATTATCTATAATAACAATTTTCTCAGTTTTGGCAAGTGGTTCAGCTACTGCATTTGCAATTTCAGGTAATTTCTCAATAATCATATGAGTAACGGCTGCATCATTATATAATTTATATGCTTCCGCTTTTTTCTCCATTGTTTCTGCTTCTGCAATACCTTTTGCTAAGATAGCTTTCGCTTCTGCTTCACCTTTGATACGAATTGCTTCTGCTTCCGCTTCTGCCTTAACCTTGATTGCCGCACTAATAGCCTCTGCTTCTTTTAATTCAGAATATTTTTTCGCATCTGCTTGCTTACTAATTTTATAAAGTTCAGCATCTGCTTGTTTATTCACAGTAGCTAATAATTCTTTTTCTCTTCTTATTGCTTCTTTTTCTTGAATTTCAGTTTCTTTTTCTTTTTTTGTTAATTCTACCATCATTGCGGTTTCAGTAACTTCTCTAGAAACTTTATTCTTCTCAATTTCGTATGCAGAGTCTGCTTTTGCCTTTGCAGTTTCTTGTTCTTCACGGAAAGACTGGATTTTAAGTTCCTTTTGCTTAATTGCTTCTGCAACTTGTGTATCTGCTAAAATCTTAGCTTCTGCTCCAAGTCTTTCTGATTCAGAAGTTTTAATTTTTGTTTCTTTATCTGCTTCTGCTTCTGCAATAGCGGCATTTTTCTTAACTTCAGCAATTCTTGGTTTACCAAGAGCTTCTAAGTATCCATTCTTATCTGAGATATCTCTAATAGTAAAAGCTTTTAACTCAAGTCCCATATTAGATAATCCCATAGCTGCAACTTCTTGTACTTGGGATGCAAACTTTTCTCTATCTTTATAGATTTCTTCGACTGTCATTTTAGAGATAATTTCACGTAATTTACCTTCTAATACATCCTTAGCTGTATCTTTAATTACATCAATCGTTTGTTGTTCTCTACCAGTGTTAAATTGCTCAATGGCACTTAATATACTCTCTTTATCACTCTTTACTTTAATAACAGCTACACCATCAGCTCTGATATCAACACCTTGTTCTGTTCTAGCCCCATCGGTTCTTACTTCAATTTTCATGTTTTCAAGTGAGATTTTATCTGCTCTTTCTAACAATGGAACAACAAATCCACCACCACCTGAAATCACTCTCTTTTTAAGACCAGTTACAACAAGTGCCTTGTCTTGTGGAACCCTCTTCCACATTGTAGTAATTAAAAATACTACTACGATTATTGCCCCTAAAATTATTCCGGCAATATAGATTGCACCATCAAACATTGTTACTTCCTCCTTATTCTATTATACTAATACTCTATTTTATTGTACTACTACTTAAGTTATTATCTTCAATAGTAGTTACATAAAATACATAATTTTCAATCCAACATATTGCTACGTCTTTTCCCTTATTAATTTCTTCACCGTTGGTCGATTTTGCAGGTGAATTATAGGAATTTCCATTAATAATGTAACTTATCTCTCCAAAACCTTTTTCAAATATGGTTTCTGTAACCGTTGCTCTTACCCCAACAAGTTCCTCTGCACTTGGAGAACTTGTATTCTGTGCCTTTTTCAAAGGTTTAATTACTAGTAAACTTACCATTAGACTTATTAAGAGTCCGGATAGTACTGCAATAATAATTATAAGTAATTTTGATAGGCTATAACTAGAATCTATAAGAATCCAGCCAACTCCACCAAAAACGGTTGAGAATAATATAAATAGAACTGGACTTACTGGTAAATACAAATCGACACCAAATACATCAAAGTCTAAATCTAAACCATCAATGCCAATTGCCTCGAAAAAGCTACCAAAAATTACGGAAAGAACAATTAATCCAATTCCTACAAAAAAACAAACTTGAAAAAAAGTTAGCAAATACACCCCTCCTTTATAAATACATTTATCGTATTCCTCAATTTCCTAATAATTATATTTCATCTTTTTTATTATACTATATTTTACATTATTAATATAGTACTATATTAATATAAAATCATTAATTACAGCTTATTAAATTATGAGAATTTGATTAAAAATTAATCGTATCATAATACAAAGAACGCATGGATTCATGCGTTCTTTATCTATCCCTTATTTATGAAACCAAACCATAATTTCATGAAATAACAATATTATTTTTCCTTTACTACTTTAACACTAGTTAGAGGGCCACGATCCTCTTTATGGCTTCCCCAAATTGTGATGTTAACATTTGCTTTTTGCTTTTTAATCTTAATCTCAAATGTTCCATCGGACTCAACGTTACCCTCATAGGTTTTTGAACCGATTTTAGCGTATACCTTCGTGTCTTCTACCTTGTCACTCAATAATTCTATGCTACCTTTAATGATTGTAGTACTCGTATTTATTTCTGACACATCTGGCGCATCTGGTGCTAATTTTATTACTTTACTTTCTAACACTTCACTTTTACCAGCACTATTGCTTGCGTAAATAGTAACCTTCGTTCCTGAATTTGCTCTTCCTATGATTACAGTATATACATAGGCATCTAACTCTTTATTATATACGTAATCAGACGATTTGTATGATTTTTTGCCTATTTCAACTGTCACAAGTGAAGCTTCGTCTGCTATTACATATACTTCTTTTTTCGAATTATTAATATCTTCAACTAATATAGGCTGTTCCGGTATCGTAGGTATTACATAGCTTACATTTAAAGCAATGATATCGCCATCTCTAAATCTTGTCATTGCATATATCCTTGCTCCAACTGGTAAAGCTTTATCAAGCTCATAATAAAAATCGCCATAATCATCTGTTGTTATTTCATACAACTGATTGGAGAATCCATTCTTTGTGTTTACCACCGCTATAAATACTTTTTCATTTTTATTATAATAGCCACCAGAGATCTCGGTATCTTTATTGGTAATTCCATTTAAATATAATACCGAACTATCTTCATCTAGAAAGTCATTGGCATCTGATACAATAACTTCTGCTTTTGCACTCTTTCTTTCCTTATTTGCCACTGTATCTGTTGCATATACATAGATACTTTGACCTGCAACTAATTGCTCATTAAATAATAGAGTGAAATTACCACTTTTATCAGATTTAACTGAATAGGTATTACCATTTACTTCTGCGTATACTGTAAATATAGTATTTTTCGTAGAGGAATTTACTTTACCCGTTATACTTTTCTCAATGTTTAATACTTCATACACTTGAGGAAGATTAGGACCTGCCTCACTAACTCTAGTATTAGATACTCTACTTACTCGACCTAAATGGTCGATATTATATAATGTAATTACTGTGCCCGTTACATGTGGCTTACTATCAATGATAAACTTACCATTTCGAATAATTACATCAACTTCATTTATGGTTTTACTTGGATTATAAATATCCACTGCTTTCATATATGCTTCTTTACCACCATTTTTTGATACATATACCATATCTTCAATGATTGCGATAATAGTAGCATCATCATCATTCATAAAACCACTTATGTACTCTGAATTATTATATACATGATTTACATCTGGTTGATTTGGTCCAGTACGTTTTACATTCATACTTACCGTTTGACTTACTCTTCCAGTTTCTTCATCCTTTGCATATATATGTACTCTACTGCCTGAACGCTGTGCAGGTAAAGGATATGAAAAACTTCCATTGGTTAATGTTTTAGCTTCATATGTTCCAGTTTCTGCAATGATTACGACAGTAACCCCTGGTTCTGCAGTTCCTTTAATACTTGATTTACGATTGGTATAGGTTTCTACTTTAGGAACTCCTACTACTTTATCCCTAATATTATCGATAACTACTTTTTTAACAATTTTATTTCCATTGTTATCTTCAGCATAAACACTAAAGGTCCCATTCTCTTTCACAGAAAATGTACCTTTTACTACACTAGCAGTACTCCATTTATCATAGGATAAATCATAGTCACCTTTCATAAGACGTACTGTCTTAATTCCTGATGCATCAATTGCATCTACAACCACATCATATCCTGTACCAGTTGCTTTCGTAACCGTTGGTACTAGGGATAGAGTTGGTGGCAAGGTATCTGTTGTTGGTACATTATATTTCGCTGTGTAATAGGTGTAATTGTTGATAGAATTTATTTCATTTACAAACCAACTACTTTTGTTAGCAAGCTGTTGGGCTGTTTTCGGTCCATTTACAATAAACTCATAATTCTTATCTAGTAACAATTTCCAATTATAATCTGGTGTTGGCATTATACTTCCAGCTTTACTGATCTGCTTAATATACTCACTTAAAACAGCTTGAGAACGATAAAATGCTTTATAAATATATTGATTTTCAATCCCTTTATTAGCAGCAGCTGGTACTGTTATTTTATTGGAAGCCAATATAAGCTCCATATCATCGGTAACTTCAACACCATTATATGTTATATTCCTTACACGGCTTTCATTACTTATTTTATTGCCTGATAAATCATAACGTGCTTGCATGGTAGGATTTATATAGTAATCAATTCCATCAAATATATAGAAGCTACTCCAATCCTTTAACCAATCCTCTTTTATTAGAGAACGTAGATTCGTAGTCTTCATAATACTATTCATGGACTCGTCTTTCCACTTTGTTGTTCCTACTAAAGATTCAAAAGCACTTGCCGACCATTCTAGCCACTCTTTTAACTGTGCTCCTGTTATGGTGTATAGATATAAGTAATTATTATAAGGTTGCACAATGGCAAGATCTGATTCTGTAAACTCTTCTTTAATATTTACAAAATCCAAATAAGAATTACTACCATAGCTATAATAGCTAGATACTGCTATTACTGGATAATCCTTATATTTTTTTGCTTCCGTATTTATGTAACGTAATGCATGATTCCTTTTTGAATCATTTAATAATTGTATTGCGCTTGTATCTTGAAATAATCCAAAATAATTATGGATTGTTTCATTGCTATCTGTTTTTCCTATGATTTCACTAGAGTACTTTAAGAATTCATTCTCCCACGCTCCATATAAAGAACGCATCGTTTCATTCTCTGTGGTTTTATAGTCTCTTACATGACGAAGACTAGAGTTACGTTTTACAATCTCAATATCATCATCTGTAAGGTCTACTACAAGATCAACAACACCAATTGATTGACCACGATTGCTTGCCATTACAATATTCTTACCATTTACTAAGTAGCTACTTCTATCAACTCCTGGAAGGCTTAAATATGGAGAGCTTTTATCTGTGGTTGGAAATTCATTATGCTCATGTCCACATAAGATAACATCAACTTCATCAATCTTTGTCAGTGCATAGGACACATTTTTAAAGTTAAGTTCTGGGTGCTCTGGACCAAATCCAGAATGTGCTAATACCACAATTACATCAGCACCGAGCTCTTTTAATTTTTGTGATTGCTTTTTTACATTTTCAACAATATCCTCTGTTTTTAGGATACCAGTATAGCTTTCTGTTTTTGCTGTTAAGGTTGGTATGGTTTCACCAATTACCCCTACTGTTACGTTCGCTTTCTTACCACTAAGGGTTTCTACTTCTCTTGTTATTAGCATATTTTCAAGGAAGGTATGGTCACCAGTCTTTGAGTCAAACACATTAGATACTACTGTGATATCCATAAGTCCAGAACCTTTTAATTGATTTAGTAAATAATTATAACCATAATCAAACTCATGATTTCCTAATGTAATAGCGTCATATCCATCTAATTTCATTGCTTTTACAATTGGTTGAATTTCTTCTTGATCCTTAGAGAAAATATATTCTGTCGTATAATCATATAAGAAATCACCAACATCAAAGGTATAGGAATTGTCTGTCGGCATTTCATTTCTAGCTTGCATAATTAAGTCATAGGCTCTTGATAGGCCACCATTGTTATAATCCAATCCAGTTTCATAACTCATACTATTAAGCTGACCATGTAAATCTGTTGTAAAAATAAATCTTAATTCCGCCTCTTCCTTAACTTCCTTTGCTGCTATATGTGATGGAACCAAGTTCATGGTAAGAACAGTCCCGAAAATTGACACAACAAGTCCCAATCTTAATATTATTTTCTTAAATTTCTTCATTCTTATCTCCTTACTATCTAAAAATCTCCTGGCAAACATCTCCTTATCTTTTTTTTAATTAGAAATGACATTAAAAAGTAAGCCTTACTTCCTAATCAATGGTTCAATTTCATAATTATGTAAACAATTTAACAATCAAATTAGTCAAAATTAAGTCACTTTTCTTAAGATGATGTAACAATTTTAGATGTCTATACACCAATTATTGACAAGATAGGTAAAGTATGATAGATTTAAGATATGATTACTAGGAATGGTATTCATAAGAATATTTGATCGTTTTAGGGAGGCATTTATGAAAAAGGGTACAGTTAAATGGTTTAACGCAAAAAAGGGGTTTGGCTTCTTATCTGATGAAGCTGGTAATGATGTATTCGTACACTTCTCAGCACTTAATATGGATGGATTTAAAGTGTTAGAGGATGGACAAGCAGTGGAATTTGAAGTTGTGAATGGCGAAAAAGGCCCTCAAGCTGCTAATGTTACAATTGTTAAGTAACACGAATTACTAAGTTTATAAACTAATGATTTTACTTTCAAATACATTAGTTAAGCATAGTAACATATAAAACCTTAAGTTTAAAGGTTAGTCCCACTATTTATAGCATATATAGTGGGACTAACCTTCTTTTATTCATTCTTATATTTTAATGTTTAAAATGTCTCATTCCTGTAAATACCATGGAAATTCCATATTCATTACATTTACGAATGGAATCCTCATCTCTTATGGATCCACCTGGTTGAATAATTGCTTTAATTCCAGCCTTATGAGCTGCCTCAACACAGTCATCAAATGGGAAGAAGGCATCGGATGCTAGTACTGCTCCAATTGTTATATCTTCTCCTATTAATTCCTTGCCATGTTCGATACTTTGCTTTGTTGCCCATACACGATTAACTTGACCTGGACCGATACCAACCGTTTGTTTATTTTTAGCAAGTGCAATTCCATTGGATTTTACATATTTAACAACTTTTAGAGCAAACAACAAATCTTCCAATTCTTTTTCACTAGGTGCAGTATCTGTTACTACCTTTAAATCATCTTCTATATACAGCTTACTGTCAATTGTCTGAACAATTAATCCACCATTTACCTTCTTTAAATCGTAGGATGATTCTGCTTGTTTTACTTCAATATCTTTTAATTCTAATAATCGTATATTCTTTTTTCCCTTAAGAATATTTAATGCTTCTTCTTCATAGCTTGGAGCAACCACTACTTCTAAGAATATTTTATTCATTTCTTCTGCCATAGCTTTTGTTACTTCACGATTTACCACTACGATTCCACCAAATATGGATACTTTATCTGCTTCATAAGCTTTCTTCCAAGCCTCATAGATATTAAAATCACTACCGACTCCACATGGATTTCCATGTTTGCATGCAACAACTGTTGGTTCTGTAAATTCTTTAAGTAACTCTAGTGCGCCATTGGTATCATTTATATTATTAAAAGATAATTCTTTCCCATGTAATATAACAGCATTGGCTAGACTACCTACCGTTTTATGAACTTCCTTATAAAATGCTGCCTTTTGATGTGGATTCTCACCATATCGCATATCACTTACTTTCTCATAAGTTAAGGTAAGGGTATTAGGAAGAGATTCATCTCCTCTTTCTTTTTTCAAATAATCACAAATCATAGTATCATAGTGAGAGGTATGCATAAATACCTTTTGCATTAAATAGAATTTCGTGTCAAGTGAAACACTCCCTTCTTTTAATTCACTTAATACTGTATTATAATCAAGTGGATCCACTACCACCACTACATCCTGATAATTTTTAGCTGCGGAACGAAGCATAGTTGGTCCACCAATATCAATATTCTCAACTGCTTCTTCTCTAGTTACTCCATTCTTTAAAATCGTTTCTTTAAAAGGATATAAATTAACGATTACCATATCAATTGTGTCAATCTCTAGTTCCTCTAATTGCTTCATATGATTTTCATTATTTCTGATTGCAAGTAAGCCTGCGTGTACCTTTGGATGTAAGGTCTTTACTCTACCATCTAAACATTCAGGAAAACCTGTAATACTAGATATTTCAGTAGCACGAATGCCTTCTTCTTTTAGTTTCGTGTAAGTACCTCCTGTTGAAATAATCTCTACTCCTAATAAAGATAACTCTTTTGCAAAATCTACAATTCCAGTTTTGTCTGATACACTTATTAATGCTCTCATTTTAATCTCCTTTACATAAAAAACCGCCTGGGTAACCTATATAAGTATTAAGCTACTTATCCTTTGGTTGCCCAGGCGGTCGGCTTATATAATTTTGTACTCCCTATGGGTTAATTCCCATTTCCGCCAGTCATACAAATCTACTCATATTTTAATCTATTAAGAATTATAAGTCAATGCCCTTTTCCTTGTAGAAAACTAGTAATGAGTTAAGTATATTGCTTGATTAATCATTAAAAGGCATGTATAATTTTAACATAACTAATTAGTAGGAATAATACTTTACTTTATATAGTATAAAAATAAAATAGTTATTTATACCGTAGTATAGAAGATTATAAGTATTGGAAAACTTTTTAGGAAGTCTAAAATTATATTAGAAAAGGACGAATTAATTATTATGAAAAAATTCAAAGGAACGGACCTTATTATTGGGGTTATTTTCACACTTTTATTCATTTCCATTGGCGTTATTGCGACTGTTAACTTTAGATTATTATATTATTTAGATATTAAATTCTTAAATATAGCAGAAACATCTGGTTATAGCAATGAAATTATTATTGAAAACTATGATGCATTAATTGATTACAATTCACCTTTTTATAAAGGCAAATTAGAATTTCCATCACTACCATCATCAAATGAAGGGATTATTCATTTTGAAGAGGTTAAACAAATATTTATGTCTTTTTACTATATATTTGCAATTACATTTATTCTTGCACTTATTATTGTCATATATAAAAGTAGAAAAAAAGATACCAGTTATCTACTGATATCTTCTATTACTGTATTAGTTCTACCTACCCTTGTACTTCTTGGTAGCGCTATTGATTTTGACGCTGCATTCGTTGTATTTCATAAAATCTTCTTTCGTAATGACTATTGGCTATTCGATCCAACAACGGATCCAGTTATTACAATTTTACCAGATACCTTCTTTTTACATGCTATGCTTGTAATTGTGTTCTTTGTTTTACTTGGAAGCTTAATACTATTCCTATTCTCAAATATTGGTAAAAAAAGAAAAAGAAGATAGACTTAATTATTTTTTAGATTCATAGGGTGATAAGGAAGATTAATAATAAACTCGGTTCCTTCTAAAGTTTTACTTCTTACTTTTATTCGCCCATTATATAATTCTACAATGTGTTTTACGATGGATAGGCCAAGTCCAGTACCACCAACCTTTCTGGACCTTCCCCTATCCACTCGGTAGAATCTTTCAAAAATACGTTCTAAATGTTCTTCTTCCATTCCAATTCCAGTATCACGTATATGAATTTCTAGCTCAGTGGAATATTCTATTACACTTACTTCAATTGTCCCTTTTTCTGTGTACATAATAGCATTATCTAATAGGTTAATAAATAATTGCTTCATACGATCAGGATTGCAATAAAACTCGTTTTCCAAAGGTTTTTTGTTAAATATTATTGTAACGGATGGAGAAATTTTTCCTGATAGCAGATCAATGGTCTGTGCAATTACATCATTAATATTGCATGGAATGACTTCTTTTTGAACCTTTGATTCAATTTCCGATAAGATTAATATATCCTTTATAAGCTCAAATAAGCGTTCAGCTTCAATATCTATGATATCAAGAAAGCGTAAGGCTAAGTCCTCGTTCTTAATTGCTCCATTCTTAAGAGTTTCAATAAAACCACGAATGGATGTTAAATGTGTTTTTAACTCATGAGTAACATTAGATACAAAGTCACTTCTCATATTCTCTAACTTTTTCATTTTCGTAATATCTTCTATAATTAATAAAACACCATAATTTTTACGTGCTTCACTGACTAAAGGAGTTCCACTTACTTTAATTAATAGATTCGAGTTTCTTGTTATGGTGCCTTCTTTTATTACACGAGAAAGCTTTTCTCTGACTTCATCAATGGCTAAGATAACAGCGGTATTACGAATTATATTATAAATTGAGACGCCTTTTAAATCCGATTCACCCCGATCAATAAATCGATAAAATTCTTTATTATAAAACAAAATTTCATTTAGGTCGTTTATTGCTACGATACCGGCACTCATACTAGTAAGCATTGCTTCTAATTCTGCATTTCTTTTTGTTAAGCTATCAATATTATCTTTTAGACTATAAGCCATTGTGTTAAAAGCACCAGCTAGTTTTCCGATTTCATCTTTCTCTCTTGTATATATTTTTATATCTAGTTCACCTGTTGCGATTCTTACAGCCGCTTTCGACACCTCATTAATTGGCTTTGAAAGCATACCTGCAAATATAATAGCAAGTACAACTGCTGCAACAAAGCAGATAATAACTGTATATAATACCGTACTAGCTAATCCATTATTAAAAGCCAATAATTCTGATAATGGAAGTGAGATACGTAGTACACCTTGAAATTCACCATTACTTACAGGAACTGCACTATAAGAATATTGCCTACCCATAGTTTCAGAAAATCGATTGACTACAATACTCTCACCTTCTAGTGCCCTTTGTACCTCGATACGATTGGCATGACTCTCTAGTGGCTCATTCTTCTGGGAATCAGCATAAACAGTCCCATCCCTATTTATTATTGTTATACGAACATTATATTTGCTGCCATAAAATTCAGCAAAGCTATTATACTCATCTATATTCTGAAACTCTTCTTTTGAAAAAATATCACCTATCATGGTAGCTTGTGACAGGTAAAAATGTTCACTTTGACTGGTAATAAATCGATATCCCTGACTCCAGAAAGCAATTAATGAAATACTAATTGCTAATAATATGATTACAATATAACTTAACAATAATTTTTTCTGCATGGCACCCTCATAATAATGCTATTCGTGATCAACTTTATAACCGATACCTCTAACTGTTTTAATTATTTCTGGATGTGCTTCGTCTTTCTCTATTTTCTTACGGAGATTGCTAATATGAACATCAACCGTTCTTGTTTCACCAAGATAATCATATCCCCATATTTTTTCTAATAAAGAATCTCGGTTAAATACAATCCCTTTATTTTTCGTTAATAGATATAATAATTCAAATTCCTTTAGGGATAAATCGATACTTTTCCCATCAACATGAACGGTTCTTCTTGCTCGATTGATTTCTATATTTTTAATTTTAATTAAATCTTCTTGTTCACTTATCGTAGGCTTTATCTCAGAAGTATCACTTCTTCTAAGAACTGCTTTGATTCGAGCTAATAATTCATGTACTCCAAAAGGCTTTACAATATAATCATCAGACCCTACTAAAAGTCCAACTACTTTGCTGATTTCATCACCTTTAGCAGTAAGGAAGATTACAGGAATTTTATGATAACTTTCATTTGCACGAATTTTTTTTAATACTTCAATTCCATCCATACCAGGTAACATCCAATCAAGTAATACCAAATCAATGTGGGTGTTATCTAATATCGATAATGCTTCTTCACCACTCATTGCCCTTTTCACTTCATAACCATCATGTTCTAAATTATAGGATAGTAATTCAAGAATATGTTCCTCATCATCAACTGCTAAAATTCGTTTCATTTTCTACTCCTTCTTAGCCTAATGCTAAATCACCGGTTATGATAAATGTAATCCACTCAGCAATGTTTGTTGCATGATCTGCCATTCTTTCTAAATATTTGATTATCATTAAGTAACATACACATTGATGAACTTTATTTTTATCCTCTTCCATTAACTTGATAAGCTCATTGGTAATCATATCAAAATATCCATCAACTACGTCATCTGCAACTATAACTTTATTTGCTTTTTCTAAATCACCTGTCACAAAACTATCAATCGTATCCACAACCATAACTTTCATAGCTTCAATCATATCAGATAAGTGAGCTGGAGCAGTTATTTTTGCTAGATTACTTAATTTCAATATATATTCAGATATATCTACGCAATGATCTGCAATACGCTCAATATCTGTTATAATTTTCATAATTGAAGTAATTTTTCTTAAATCACTCGCTAGAGGCTGCTGCTTTGCAATAATATTAATACAATCACGTTCTATTTGTTGTTCTAATAAATCGATTTCATCATCTCTATTTATGATAACTTCAGCTTTTGCCACATCAATATTACGTAATGCTACAATCATTTCATTGGTAGATAATTCCAGAATACTACCCATTTTTATAACTTTATTATTTAGTTCATCCAATTGCTCTACAAACTTTTGACGCATATTAAGTCTCCCTTCTATCGTTAGCCTCAAAATTACTGCATAATATCATGAATCAAACTATAAGATGCAAATATACTTATATGTTATCTCTATATTATGATTAAATCCGATTATTTTCAAGTATTAATTAACCAAATCTTCCAGTAATATAATCTTCCGTTTTCTTATTCATTGGCTTATTAAAAATTTGATCGGTATCCCCGTACTCTATTACTTCTCCAGTAAGGAAAAAGGCTGTTTTATCAGAGATTCTACCTGCTTGTTGCATGTTATGAGTAACTATAATTATGGTATAGGATTTCTTTAATTCAGAAGCTAAATCCTCTATCTTTAAGGTTGAAATTGGGTCTAGGGCAGATGTTGGCTCATCCATTAATATTACTTCTGGTTCAATTGCTAAGGTTCTAGCAATACAAATTCTTTGCTGTTGTCCACCAGATATCGCTAAAGCACTTTTCTTTAGCTTATCCTTTACTTCATCCCATATTGCAGCTTGCCTTAAGGATTTCTCTACGATTTCATCTAGTACATTCTTTTTCTTAATACCATGAATTCTTGGACCATAAGCTACATTATCGTAAATACTCATTGGAAATGGATTTGGCTGTTGAAAAACCATTCCTACTCGAGTTCTTAAGGTAATGGCATCCATATCTTTATAAATATCAACACCATCCATTGTAATACTTCCAGTTATTGATACTCCTTCAACCAAATCATTCATACGATTAATTGTCTTTAAAAATGTGGATTTACCACAACCAGATGGACCAATAAATGCTGTAATTTTACCTTTATCTAAATCCATATTTATGTTTTTTAATGCATGAAAATTGCCATAATATAGGTCTAAATCTCTAACCATAAATTTTATATCATTATTGTTCACTGTTATTGCCTCCTTCATACCCATCTATAGGGTTCCTCTTTTTTTAAGGAATCTTCTAGTAATAAGTTTTGATATCATATTTAAAAGTATAATTAAGACTAATAATACGACCGCGATTGAGCTTGCAGCTTCTAAATCTGCGGTTTCTTTTATTAACCAATACATTTTTGTTGTAAGTGTTGCTGAACTTGCTTTACTTCCTGTTAGTGTTTCTGGGATTTGGGCTACGGTACCTGCTGTCCATATAAGGGCTGCTGATTCCCCTACAATTCTACCAATACTTAAAATTACAGCAACTAGTATACCTGGTAGTGCTCCAGGTAGAATAACACGACTTATTGTTTGAATTTTTGTAGCACCTAATCCATATGAAGATTCTCTATATGCTTTCGGAATTTCTTTTAATGCCTCTTCTGTTGTCGATATAATAGTTGGAAGCAATAATATACTTAAGGTTAGTGAACCAGCTAGTATGGAATACTCCATTTTTAATAAACGTACAAATACTAACATACCAAATAAACCATAGATAATGGAAGGTATACCAGCTAAGTTCTGAATGGCAAAACGAATTAATCTTAAAATTTTACCAGGTTTCGCATATTCATTTAAATAAATAGCGGAGCAAATTCCAATCGGTGCTGCAATAAGTAAGGATAAAAGGATAATGTAAATTGTAGAAACTAACATTGGTATAATACCACCACCAGGTCTAGTTACTTTTAGCCTTACCTCACCATTTAATTGATTTAACATGCTAACAACTTCTTCTAATGTTAAACCGCTTAAATTAGTACTATCTACCTTTGTAATTTCATCAAGCTTCATTAATTCATAATTAACATTTTTTAAATTCTTAGCCTCTAGAACAGGTGAGGTGGAATCGATTTTTGTAATGACAAAATCTTCTCCATCTTGTTCAATATAAATACCTAGTGTAGAAATATAATTATTCTCTTTCTTATCTGTATTAATATCTTCCTGTGATGGTATTACATTAACAAAGGTAGTCTTGTCATCCCATTGCCTAGTTAAAAAATTGAGATTAATACCGGGTAGCCCCTTATATAATACAAATCCAATGATTACAACTAAGACAAATAAGGTCAGTCCTGTACAAAGATAGATTAAAGACTTTAGTATTGCATCATAGGACTTTCTTCTATTCATATTTTTCATAATACTCTCCATTCTGCTGTTTCTTCCCATTTAGGGCATCAACTATAATATCATTCACTATTTTTGACCTAAACGATTGGTAAGTTTAATTAGTGTTAAATTAATTACCATTATGAATATGAATAATATTACACCAGTTGCAAATAACATATCTTGGTGTCTACCGGATGCATAACCCATTTCCATTGCTATGTTTGTTGTTAAAGGACGTATTTTTGACCAAATACTTGTTGGTAATCCACCAATATTATTACCAGCAATCATCATAACTGCCATAGTTTCACCAATGGCTCTACCGATTCCAAGTACAGTTGCTGTTAATATACCAGACTTAGCTGCTGGTACGACTGCTTTAAAAATTGTTTGTATCTTTGACCCACCAAGACCTAGCGATGCCTCACGATAGGATTTTGGAACTGCCCTAATACTTGCTTCGCTTAAGGATATAATTGTTGGTAGAATCATAATGGTTAAAACTATAATTACAGCAAATAATGATTCACCTTGTCCTGTAGGTGATATGGTATTTAATGCTGGTACCACAATTCCAAGTCCAAAGGCACCATATATGACAGAAGGGATACCTGCTAGTAATTCTACAGCTGGTTTTATAAATCGAACCACTTGTTTTGAGGCAATTTCAGCAATAAATACTGCCGTCAGTAAACCAATTGGTACACCTAGTATAATGGCTCCTAATGTAGCAAATATAGAACCTACTATCATATAAAATACACCATACACTTCATTACTTGGACTCCACTTAAGGCCTGTTATAAAATCCAAAAAGCTATAAGGATTTTCAGATATAAATGGGGTAAGCCCCTTAGAAAACACAAAAACAATTATGGCAACTACGCTTAATACACTAATTAAAGAGCTAAATAAAAATATGCCATGAAATAGTTTTTCTTTATAATATCTATTTTTTTCTTCTGATTTTATTTTATTTGTATTCATCAATCTACTCTAATGCCTCCATGTTCTGTAACAAAGTTCTGGCCATCTTCACTTGTTGCAAATTGAAGAAATGCTCTACCTACAGGTGACAATTTACTTTCCATATATACCATTAAAAAAGGTCTTGCAAGATGATAATTACCCTTTTTTGCATTTTCTGCAGATGCTTCTACACCATCAATCAAAACACTTCTTACATCTTCATTAATAAATGCAAATGATACGTATCCAATTGCATTTTTATTTCCGGCTACACTGGCTTGTATATTGCCATTTCCTTCAACAACCGTAGCATTTAAAGTTAGTCCTCCGGCATCCTTTAAATCGATTAACTCCTCAAAGGCAGTTCGTGTACCAGACGCATCTTCTCTTGACACTACAACAATTGGGGAATCCATACCGCCAAGCATATTCCAGTTCGTTATTTCACCATTATATATTTTAACTAAATCACTAAGACTTATGTCCTTAACTGGGTTTTTGGGATTAACAACGACCGCAATCCCATCATAAGCAAATATGACCTCTTTTAATCCTTCTTTTTTTTCTGTATCACGTATTTCCCTTGAAGAAACACCAATATCATTGGCAAAGGTTAATGTATCTGAGATACCCGATGATGAACCTGTTCCTGTGTAATTTACTGTGACATCAGGGTTATAAGCCATAAATTCATCCATCATATCATATAAGATTTTCTCTACAGAAGTGGATCCTGTTATACTTATTGTCCCAGCTAAATCACTAACCGATCCCCCTGTCTCATCAGATCCTTTATTTGAATCATCATTATTTGCCTGACTACATCCAAAGAATAGTAATGCAACAAGTAACAATGAAGCAATTAAATAAAATTGTTTCTTCATTTTGTTCCTCCCAAGTTAATTTCAAATTAATAATGTGTTTACATTTTAATAATATTCCCTTTTTATTATCTCTTTATTTGCCTTATGTAAAGTTTATGTAAACCCCACTTCACAATCCAAGCTGCTTATGATAAAATCATGATTATAAAATTATAATTGTCTACATAAGATTTCATTTAATCGTAATAATTATCAATGTTGAAATTAGAGAAATGGGGGAAACAAATGAAAAAGCAAGATTATTTAAAATGGGATGAATATTTTATGGGGATTGCATTGTTATCCGCAGAACGAAGCAAGGATCCTAGTACTTGTGTTGGTGCTTGTATCGTTAGTGAGGATAATAAAATTTTATCTGTAGGTTATAATGGAATGCCAATTGGCTGCTCCGATGACGAATTTCCTTGGGAAAGAGTTGGTGACCCCATAGATACGAAATATCTTTATGTATGCCACGCAGAAATGAATGCAATATTAAATTATACTGGAACGAATATGAAAGGTTCAAAGCTATATGTTACCTTATTCCCATGCAATGAGTGTACAAAAGCACTCATTCAAAAAGGTATTAAAGAAATAATCTATCTATCTGATAAATACTCAGATACCGATGCAGTGAAAGCAGCAAAACGTATGCTACTTGCTTCCAATGTAGTATATCGTGCTTATGATAAAATAAATAAAGAGCTAACTCTTTCATTATAAGAAATAAACGCCGTCTAACCCACGGCGTTTTATTTCTTAATTTTTGTTCATAATTTAGATCCTTTTTCGCTAGAAATGTTTAAGATAAAGTTACTTGAAAGTAAGTATCATTTATGGAACAATAGTAGTAACACAATACTTACATAAAGGAAGGTTTATCAATGGCTATATTAACAAAAGAGCAATGGTTGAAAAGAAAACGTAGAAAAAAGAAGCTGTTTCGTTTGATTCGAATTGTTATAGGTCTATTCATCATTCTACCGATTCTTATTTTAATCGTGTCAACGAAAAATAATCTAAGAACATTTACGTCAAATAACAAAGTTCTTGCTCTGGATACAAAAGAATTATTAACAATTGATGAGATGCTATTAACTCCTAATTCATACTCTAGACCTCAGACTCCTTTATATGAAGTAAATAGTATTGTTGTACATTATACCGGCAATCCTGGAACTACAGCCATAAACAATCGTAACTATTTTGAGAACCTTAAGACCAAGCATACAACCTATGCGAGTAGTCATTATGTAATTGGTCTTGAAGGTGAATTAATACAATGTGTTCCTCTAAATGAAGTGGCTTACGCCTCAAATCACCGCAATAATGATTCCATATCAATCGAAACATGTCATCCAGATAGTGACGGTAAATTCACAGATGCAACATACGATTCCTTAGTAGCACTTGTAGCCTTGCTTATTCATGAATATGATTTAGAAAGAGAGGATATTATAAGACATTATGATGTTACTGGAAAGAAGTGTCCCCTATACTTCGTCGATCATCCTGATGAATGGGAGGAATTTAAGGATGATGTTATGAGTTATATAGAAGAAAAGATTCAATAACCTTCTATAAGCTTCACCTAATCAAAATTTTGGATATTCTTCTATCATAAGAGTGTGAAATAACATCCTTATACTTAATAAATGGTAAAAAATAAGCCCTAAAACCTATATAATGATATAAGTTTTAGAGCTTATTATAATTTATTGGTCTACACTATAATTTGGCGCTTCTTTTGTAATATGGATATCATGTGGATGGCTTTCTTTTAAGGATGCAGCAGAAATTTTAACAAATTTACCATTTGTCTTTAATGCTTCAATGTTTTGTGCTCCACAGTATCCCATACCAGAACGTAGTCCGCCCATTAATTGGAATACAGTATCTTCAACTGTTCCTTTATATGCAACTCTTCCTTCTACACCTTCTGGAACAAGTTTCTTCGCATTGGATTGGAAATATCTATCCTTACTTCCATTCTCCATAGCAGCAATAGATCCCATTCCACGATATACTTTGTATTTTCTACCTTGGAATAATTCAAATTCACCAGGACTTTCATCACATCCAGCAAATATGCTACCCATCATACATACATTAGCTCCAGCAGCAATTGCTTTTGCTATATCTCCAGAATATTTAATACCACCATCAGCAATAATTGGTACTCCATATTTTTTAGCGGCTTCATAAGAATTCATAATAGCAGTAACTTGTGGTACACCGATTCCTGCTACAATTCTAGTAGTACATATAGAACCTGGTCCAATACCAACTTTAACAGCGCTTACACCTGCTTTTATTAGATCTTCTGTTGCTTCAGCTGTTGCAACATTACCAGCAATGATTTGAAGGTCTTTGTAAGTATCGTGTACCATTTTTACTACTTTAAGAACATTAGCGGAATGTCCATGAGCAGTATCAATTACGATAGCATCTACTTTAGCTTTTACTAAAGCATCAACACGATCAAGTATATTGGCAGTAACACCAACTGCTGCTGCACAAAGTAATCTACCTTGATTATCTTTTGCAGATAGTGGGTACTTGATTTGCTTTTCAATATCTTTTATTGTAATTAACCCTTTTAGGTTACCATCTTTATCAACAATAGGTAATTTTTCTTTTCTAACTGTTGCTAATATTTTTTTTGCTTCTTCTAAAGTAATTCCTTCTTGGGCAGTAATTAAGCCTTCTGAAGTCATACACTCTTTAATTTTTCTAGTAAAATCTGTTTCGAACTTTAAATCACGATTTGTAATAATACCAACTAATTTTTTACCTTCTGTAATTGGCACACCAGATATTCTGTATTTAGCCATTAATTCAGTTGCATCATATAATGTATGTTCTGGAGATAAATAAAATGGGTCCGTGATAACTCCGTTTTCTGAACGTTTTACTTTATCAACCTCTTCTGCTTGCCTCTCAATGGACATGTTTTTGTGGATTACACCGATTCCACCTTGTCTTGCCATAGCGATAGCCATTCTGTGCTCTGTCACTGTATCCATTCCTGCACTCATCATAGGAATGTTTAATTTAATTGATTGGGTTAATAAAGTTGATACATCAACTTCATTTGGTATCACTTCAGAATAAGCTGGTACCAGAAGAACGTCATCAAATGTAATGCCTTCACCGATAATAGTTCCCATTTTAAATTGCCTCACTTTCTCATAAATATGTTTTAAGTTAGTTATAATTTTTAAAAGTATACTAAAGTAATCAGGGCTTGTCAACCATAAATCGAAATTTCGACCTTTTTCTGTCTTTATCACATATACACAATACCTTTTTCTTCCGTTTACCACATACATAAAGTTAAATTATCTTATATTCCCATCTTATAGGATATACAAGTACAAAGTGTCTTCCAAGGTAAACTCTCCCTCCGCAAAGGGTCGTATTTATGCGTCGCATGTATGCGTCATCGCATGTATGCGTAATCGCATGTATGCGTCATCGCATGTATGCGATTACTTCCTATGCGGGTCTTTGCATCCTCACAGAGTATTTTATATCATAGGACCTAATCTCCTATGATACAATAAAAGGTATACTAAAAATTAGTATACCTTCTTTTAACATTCTTTATTTAGTTTATTACTTCTAATCCCACTAGTAGTTATTGTTACTTTACTACTATCTATTTATCTAGTTTAGAATTACTCTTCTAGTTTAGAATTACTCTTCTAGTATAAATTTATTTTTTTAAAGAATTACTAATCCCATATCGATTTATTTTTCTTTTATAGAATCATTCTAGTATAGATTTACTTTTCTAGGATATTTGGCTCTTATGATATCTACCATTTTTTGATTTGGCTCAAATAATATCTTAGAAGTTTTATCTCCTTCTTTTACAACGATAACATAATGCTTTATATCCTTATTTCTAGATGTAAAGTCCTTTAC
>JAFAEB010000371.1 GCA_023424235.1 Bacillota bacterium | reverse complement strand
AATGTAAGGAAGCCTCTATTGTAACCAGGTCTTGTAGGGGGCAAAGCAGAGGATTTCGTGGAGAACAAGAAGAGTTCTTTTATGATTGGTTGTCTGGAAATGATCCTAGTTTAGAGGATGGGCAACACTATAATATACTTGTTAGTAGAGATGAAAATAACCTAGTAGCAGGTATCGCTTGTGTTGCAATCTATAGTTACAAAAGTGAAAAAGGCCCTATATTATGGGTAAGAGAAATTGCCGTAAAACCTTCATATCAAGGTATGGGATATGGTCGTAAACTATTAAAAGAAGCCTTATCCTATGGTAAGGATAAGGGGGCAAAGAGAGCTTTTTTAATGGCAGATGATTGCAATAAGCATGCAATAAAATTATATCAAAGTCTTGGATTTGAACCAAATGAGGAAATAGAAATTAATATGATTAGCTAGAAAAAAGCTTTATATCTATAATATTAAAATCAGTTAAAAACAATTAGCGAAGCATTAGAATTCGGATAAAAATTGAAAATAGGATAGTAATTCATTTAAATTTTATCTATAATATAAGTAAATATAAAATTTACTGATAAGGAGAATGCTTATGCCTGGAAGAAGTGCTGGCGGAGGATCTAGAGGTGGCGGTTCTAGAGGTGGTATGGGAGGTTCAAGAGGAAGTATAGGTGGTTCTAGAGGAGGTATGGGTGGCTCTAGAGGAAGTTTTGGAGGAAGTAGGAGTTCTGGATCAAGTAGAAGTTCTAGCGGACATTCTGTAGGAAGTAGAAGTTCTAGCGGAAGAAGCTTCTCATCATCTGGACCAAATAGAAATACATCATCTAGAGGTAGTATGGGATCCGGTTCAAGTAGAAATACAGGATCTAGCTTTGGTTTTGGAGGTGGCATGGGTCATACACCACCAAGGGCACCAAGACCACATGTAAGCTATGGGCCTATATTTACACCAAGGCCACCAAGACAACCAAGATATGGATATAATACTTATGATAATGGTCCTAGGCCACGTAGACAATCTGGATGTCTAACAATATTTTTAGTTATAATCCTATTCTTTTTTATTATTGGTCTAATTACTTCAAAAGATTCAAAGGAGCCTTATGATGTTACGCCTAATACAGTAAAGAGGGTGGCATTAGAAAAGGGAGCAGTAACTGAAACTGAGTATTATGAAGATAATTTAGATTGGATTCATAATAAAACAAAGTTACAGACTGGATTAAAGAATTTTTATAATTTAACTGGTTTACAACCATTTATATTATTAGTAGATTCCATAGGTGTTAATCCTAATGATGATGAGATAGATGCCTATGCAAATGCTTATTATGATGAACACTTTAAGGATGAAGCACATTTATTATTTATCTATATACAAGATATCGATTATATGTGGGCTATCACTGGTTCTCGTGGTAATGCAATCATGGATTCTGAAGCTTGGGATATATTATTTGACATTATCGAAAAGTATTGGCACAGTGATTTAGAGGACGAAGAAATGTTCTCAAAAGCTTTTTCGGAAGCTGGCGAACGAATAATGACTGACCCAAATGAAGCTGCTAAATCACGAAATAATGTAATCGTATTTATTGTAATTGTATTTGCTGTAATCATAATAATCTCTATTTTAAGAAAATGGTGGAAAGATAAAAAAGAACAGCAAAATATTGAAGATGAAAATCTAAAAGAAATATTAAAAACTCCACTTGATACCTTTGGCTCCGAAGAGGTAAAAGATTTAATGGATAAATATGACAAGAATGAGTAACGCTATCAAGATAACGATTGTAACATTGCTATGGAGGTGCGGAATATGAAACGAAGGGATCAGATTAAGTATGTGTTAGATAAAGTGTGGGAAGAGAACCATATTCCTATAAATAAGTTGAGATTGTATTGTACAGAGCGTGGTATCATCGACCAATCTGCTTTTGAACAATTAATTTCTTACATGGAAAAAAAAGGTTGTATTATACTTAAGGATGAAATGATTGAGTCGAAGATTACAAAAAATGATTATAAAAAGCTTAATCTAAGCGATAGGGCTTTTACCTTTGTGAATGGTGGCTCTAAGAATAAAATGGTATACACACCACCAAATACAAGTTTTACATCAAGATAAAATGCTATCGGCTATTTATAAAGCTAGGTTTGTTAGCATAGTTTAAGCTTTCAATAAATATTTACTTATTATCAAAAATCAAATGCCACAATTCAGTGTTTCTTGAGTTGTGGCATTCTATATTTTAGTCTAAATCTATGATATCTGTAGCTATTTTTTCTGTGAAATACTTATCATGTTCAACGAAAAGCATGGTTGGAGAGTGTAGTAGGATTAGCTCTTCCACTTGCATTCGTGAGTATACATCAATAAAGTTAAGTGGTTCATCCCAAATATAAAGGTGAGCTTGTTCGCAAAGACTCTTAGCAAGTAAAACTTTTTTCTTTTGTCCTCCACTAAAATCTTCAATGTTCTTTTCAAATTGGACTCTTGAAAAATCTAATTTCCGAAGAAGTGCTTTGAATAAGGTTTCACTTAAGCCATTTTTACTTGCATACTCGGATAATTTACCATTAAGATAGGATGTGTCTTGTGAGACATAGGATATTTCTAAACCGCTTGCTTTATTAATTGTACCCTCGTAATTACTTATTTCATCTAATATTGCTTTTATAACACTTGATTTACCACTTCCATTTTTACCTTTTAAAACGATTCGTTGTCCGTTTTTAATCGAAAAATTCAAATCACAGATTACCTTTTTACTATCATATTCAATCGATAAATTTTGAATGGATATGATATTGTCTTTATAATGAGTCAAAGGAAATAGTTTTAAAGTTTCTGCATTTTCAATGTTTTTAAGAAGTTTTTCCTTCTCATCTATGGCTGATTGTATGCGATTTTGAATGGAAATGGAGCGTTTCATCATTTTAGCTGCTTTATGGCCAATAAATCCTCTATCTGCAGAGTGAGAACCTATTTTACTATCTTCAATCTTATCAGACCAATTTTTAGTACGTTCCGCTGATACAGATAAACGTTTAATATCTTTCTTTAGTTTCTCATTTTCATTTAATTCAAACTCATCCTGCATTTTTTTATTTACCCACCAAGATGTAAAATTTCCTTGTACTAAATCAATATTATTTTTATTAATGGATAAAACATGGTCTATGGTTCCATCTAAAAAATATCGATCATGAGATACTAAGATATATCCTTTTTTACTATTTAAGTAATTCATAAGAATTTCTCTCGAATTTTGGTCTAAATGATTTGTAGGTTCATCAATCAGAAGAAAGTTATTCTCTTTGGTAAACAATAAAGATAATAAGACTTTTGTTTGTTCGCCATTACTTAATGTATCAAAAGGTCGGTAGAGTACTTCTGCATCTACATACAATAAGCTTAGTTCTTTACATACCTTCCATAATTCATAAGCAGGGTAGATATTTTCTATAACATCTATTGTGTTAAGGGAACTATCCTTTATAGGGTAGGGAAAATAATCAAAATCTACAGAAGAAGTGATTGAGCCAATATATTCATATTCCTTCATTAAGAGTTTTAAGAAAGTTGTTTTACCTCTACCATTTCTCCCTAGTAAACCGAGCTTCCAATCAGTATCAAGAACTAGTGATACATCTTGAAATATCGTATCGTAACTTCCATCATAATAAAAGGATAGATTATTTATTTTAATTTGCGACATATATATACCTCCATAAGTGGCTGTTTCATACAGCATAAATAAAAGAAAGTCGCAAGAACATACATTCTGCGACTTAATAGGCATATAAATATAGACTATATTTATTATAGTTATAGATACCAGTTTAAGTTTATATGAAAATGTAAAATTCTTGCAAGCATAACAATAAAACAATGGATAACCATTGGTTAATTTATTGCTATTTATTTTAAATTTACTATTTGCAAGAATTTGTTAACATCTTTTCAACTCCAATACTGATTCTAATTTTAAATGAATTTTATCATAGTTAGACATAGTTGTCAATTATTAACTGTGAAACTAATCATGTCCATTTGTTGAGGATTGGTCATCGTCCTTATAAGTATACACAATTTCTCCATTAATAATGGTATACATGGTGTGTGTAAAAACCTCCAAAGGATTTCCACTAAAGATTGCAATGTCTGCATCTTTACCTACTTTAAGGCTACCTACTCTATCATCAACTTCGCATATTATTGCAGGATTTATGGTAATTGCTTTTAAGCCACCTAAGACACCAAGACCATTTTTTGCTGCTAATCCAGCACAGATAGGAAGGTATTGTACAAGTGAGACTGGATGATCCGTTGTTATAGCAACGACAACCCCTTTTTTAGCCAATACCCCAGGGGTTTTAAAGTCCGCATTTTGTGTTTCTAATTTATTTCTGCTTGCCAAACTTGGGCCTACAATAGCATGAAAACCACTTTCCTTTATTTCATCTGCTATCAAATGCCCTTCAGTACAATGATCTAGTGTTAAATTTAAATCAAACTCTTTGGCTATACGAATTGCAGTTAGGATATCATCTGTACGGTGTACATGGGCCTTTAGATGTATCTTTTTTCAATAACTGGAATCCAAGATTCTAACTTAAAATCAACTAAGAATTCTTCTCCTTCTTGTTCAGCACTATCCTTTTTATTTTTATATTGAATTGCTTTTTGAATTTCTTCTCTTAATAATGCAGCGATAGACATTCTAGTTGTAGGGGCCATGTTTAATTCTTTAAATGCTTTTTTCGGATTTTCACCAAAAGCGATTTTCATAGCAGAAGGAGTTTTCACGACCATGGTCTCAATATTACGGTTAGTACCATGAGTTTTCATAAAAAGAAATTGCCCTCCAACTACATTTGAGCTACCAGGACCAACCATTATGGATGTTATGCCTGCTTGAATTGCATTATGAAAAGCTGGGTCCATTGTATTTATAGCATCTAATGCTCGCAGTTCGGGAGTTACTGGGTTAGTGGTTTCATTACAATCATCCCCTTCAATCCCTTTTTTCTCCTCTGTGATACCAACATGACAATGTGCCTCAATTAAACCAGGCATAACCCATAAGCCTGTTGCATCTATTACGGTGTCATTTTCATTAATTACTACATCAATATTTTCATCAATGGATTTGATTTTACCATCTTCGATTAAGACACAACCTGCTTCCAAGATTTGGTCCTCCATCGTTATAATTTTACCGTTTTTGATTAATATCATTGTAACCTCTTTCTAATGAATAATTTATAGGAATGCATATAGGTTTAAGAGTTTTAGAATGAAAACGAACAATTCCATACTATTATCTGTAAAGATTTTTTATTTTATTCGATTTATAAGTAATAAGATAGGATAAGAAGGATATTAATTTTTATTATAAAAATACACCATATGACAATATATTGCATAGTATGACTATAGTATTAGTAAAATGTGGAAGATGGTATTAGTTATGAAAATTTTATGGTTATGCAACTTGATACTACCTAAAATTGCTATGGCAATGGGTAGGACTGAATCAATATATGGCGGATGGTTGACTGGTTTATCAAATTCATTGCTAAAAGAAGAAGCAATTGAGTTAGCAATATGCTTCCCTATTTATATAAATAAAATTGAAAAGGGATATGCAGACAATTTAACCTATTATGCGTTTCCAAAATCAATAAAAAGTTACTATATGTACGATCGGAAAACGGAAGATTATTTTAGAGAAATTATAAATGATTACAAACCAGATATCATTCATATTTTTGGTACGGAATATCCTCATACCTTAGCGATGACTAAGGTATGTAAAGCAATAGGCATAGACAAGAAGGTAATCATTACCCTACAAGGTCTGATGACAGTTTGTAAAAAACATTATTATTCAGGTTTACCTGCTTTTGTAATATATGGATTTACCATAAGAGATTTTATTGTTCAAAACAATATATATCAATTAAAAAGGCGATTCATTCGAAATAGCAGGTTTGAAAAGCAAGCGATTAAAAATGTAGAACATATTATTGGTAGAACGGATTTGGACCGAGCTATCACATATCAAATAAATTCGAGTGCAAAATATTATTCATGTAATGAAACCTTAAGGTCTTCTTTTTATAATAAAACTTGGGAGCTAAAAGAATGTAAGAAGCATTCAATCTTTATAAGTCAAGGAAGTTACCCAATTAAAGGGTTCCATTGGGCACTTGAAGCAATGTCTCTACTTTTAAAGGAATTTCCAGATTGTCACCTATATGTGGCTGGTAAAAATCCTATAAAAAATCAAGGAAGAAATCTATTTACAATAACAAATTACGGTAAGTATATTAGAAAATTAATCAAACACTATAAAT
>JAFAEB010000340.1 GCA_023424235.1 Bacillota bacterium | reverse complement strand
GGATACGCCACCAGCACCAATTATAAGCGCTTTTCCCATTTTTAATTCCTCCAATGTAAAATTAATAAACTAAATTTACCTAAATTTACGACTACATGTCCTATAAATTAAGTATATCGAACCAATTCTATTTATATTCAGGAGCAATAACTAAAAGAATTTCTCTTAGTAATTTGCAAGCTAGAGCAGTGGATGCACCACTTTGATCATAGATTGGCGATAATTCATTCATATCCAAACCTACAATATTAAGGCCAGATAATTTTCTAACGGAATTTAATAAATCTAGGAAACTAACACCGCCTGCCTCTGGAGTTCCTGTTCCAGGAAACACACTTGGATCTAGTACATCTAAATCTATTGTTAGATAAACTGGTTTATCTTTTAACTCTTCAATAACTTCCTCTAATCCATCAAAGTTAAACTTATTCATCTTAACATGATCCTTAGCCCAGTAAAACTCTTCTCTATCACCACTTCGTATACCAAATTGAAAAATCCTACCATCTCCTAAGAAATCATGGCATCTTCTCATAACAGAAGCATGGGATAGGGTTTCACCAAGGTAATCATCTCTTAAGTCTGCGTGAGCATCGAAATGAATTACATGTAAGTTACGATATTTTTTATGTGCAGCACGTACGGTACCAAGAGTTACTAGGTGTTCACCACCAATCATAAATGGTATCTTACCATCATCTAAGATACTTGCTGCAAAATCTTCTATTTCGCCTAACGCACGTTTTGGATTCCCAAAAGGTAGCTCTAAATCTCCGCCATCAAAAACATGAATATCTAGTAAGTCTTTATCCTGATATGGACTATAGGTTTCAATTCCAAAGCTCTCAGTTCGTATTGCTGAACTTGCAAATCTAGTTCCTGGACGATAAGATGTTGTACTATCAAATGGAGCACCAAATATTACTATGCTACTATCTTTATATTCATTGTCACAACCAATAAAAGTATGGATGTTTCTATTCATTTTATTACCCTTTCAGTATTTAGGTCTAAATACTGCCATTACAAAGGTGAAAGGACACATATGGCTTCCTTTCTACAAGTATTTCCTTACACCTCAATCATTTCCTTTACGTATGTAGGAATAGCAAAAGCTCCTACATGTAGTAAAGTATTATAATATTTAGTTTTTAATCCTAATTCATTCCACTTACTCTCATCAAAATCTTTAATTGGATCATATTTTTTTGAAGCAAACCCAAAGAGCCAATGTCCAGATGGATAAGTAGGAATATGTGCTTGATATATTTTAGCAATAGGAAATGTGGATTTAATTCTACCATGAGCACGTTTCATTGATTCAGCATATGAATCATAATACATACTTTCATGTTGATTAACCAAAATTCCCTCTTCATTTAAAGCACGGTGGCAATTACCATAAAACTCTTTCGTAAAAAGACCTTCACCAGGACCAAATGGATCGGTAGAGTCTACGATAATTAAATCGTATTCATTCTCTTTTCTTCTTACAAATCGAAGTCCATCTTCAAAATACATATGAACTCTTTCATCTCTTAGGCAACAAGCAGTTTGAGGTAAATACTCTTCACAAACTTTAACTACCTCTTCATCAATTTCAACCATGTCAATATGAGTTATCGTATTATATCTTAATAATTCTCTTATAGTTCCACCATCACCAGCACCAATTACTAGCACCTTTTTTATGTTAGGATTCGTTGCCATTGGTACATGAACGATCATATCATGATAGATAAACTCATCTTTTTCTGTAACCATTAAGAAACCATCTAGAGTTAAAATACGTCCAAACTCTTTTGATTCTAATATATCGATTCTTTGAAAATCACTTTGAACACTAGTTATATGTCGTTCAACTTTTATTGAAAATTTAACATCTTTTGTATGTTCTTCTGTATACCATAATTCCATATTTCACTCCGTTTCTGCGTAGCTAATACGCTTTCGGTAGATAAGTTAAACTTATTTACTTATCATACTTAACAACATTAATATGCTCAACTTGCATATCTTCTGTTCCCGTTAAGAAGCAACCTTTTTCTTTGGCATATATGATATAATCAATGATTTCTTTGGTGATTCTCTCTCCAGGTGCCAATATTGGTATCCCAGGTGGATAACACATTACAAATTCACCACTGATTTTACCTACACACTCACTAAGTGGGAAGGATGATTTATCATAATAAAAAGCTACTCCCGGTGCAAGTACTACATCTGGATTAATATATTCATGGTCAAACATACCTGATATATCTGAACTGCTATATAAACGTTTGATCTCTGACAAGGAAGCTATCAGTCTTTCTATCTCAAAGGCTCTATCTCCTGCAGATATAATAGCAAGAAAATTACTAATGTCTCCAAATTCAATTTGAATTCCATATTCATCTCGAAGAATATCATATACTTCAATTCCTGCTAGTCCAATATCTCTTGTATGAACGGATAATTTTGTGGGATCAAAATCATATACAGCATCATTATCTATTATTTCTTTTGAAAAGGCATAATATCCGCCAAGTTTATTTATTTCATTTCTTGCATATTCTGCTAAGTCAGAACATTTTGCAAATATCTCTTTCCCATTTAGGGCAAGATTCTTTCTTGCAAGGTCAAGTGATACTAGTAAAAGATAGGATCCACTTGTTGTTTGTGTTAGATTTATAACTTGTCTAACATAATTTGGATTGACTCCATCACCACAAAGTAAAAAAGAACTCTGGGTTAGGGAACCACCAGTTTTATGCATACTGACAGCTGCCATGTCGGCACCTGCAGCCATAGCAGAAATAGGCATGTCCTCACCAAAATAAAAATGTGTACCATGGGCTTCATCCACTAATACTTTCATATCGTATTCATGTGCTAAGGTAACTATTTCAGCTAGATTCGAACAAACACCATAGTAGGTTGGGTTATTAACAAGAATAGCTTTTGCATCTCTATTCTCTAAAATTGCTTTTTTAACTTCAGAAACAGACATACCAAGTGGTATGCCAAGTTCTTTATTAACACCCGGATTCACATATACAGGAATAGCACCACACACAACTAATGCATTAATAGCGCTTCTATGAACATTTCTTGGCATAATAATTTTATCACCTGGTTTACATACGGACATTATCATCCCTTGTACACTAGCTGTAGTACCATTAACCATAAAAAAGGCCCATCTCGCTCCAAATGCATCAGCGGCAATTCGTTCTGCTTCTCGTATTACAGATACTGGATGGCATAGATTGTCAAGAGGTTTCATAGAATTAACATCGACCTTCATACAGTTTTCACCTAAAAAGTCTGTTAATTCTTTATTCCCTCTTCCACCTTTATGACCTGGAACGTCAAAAGGTACAACACGATTTTGCTTATGTTTTAAAAGTGCCTCGTGTATTGGAGCACTTTGTTGTAGAG
>JAFAEB010000334.1 GCA_023424235.1 Bacillota bacterium | reverse complement strand
ATTACCATCCTTTTTGCACCTAAATGCTTTGAAATTAGAAGGATACCTTCAATTAACTTGTCAGCATAGTTTCTACATAAGAATTTATCTGTCTCAATTAAAGGTTCGCATTCAGCCGCATTTACGATAAAGCAATCTGCTTTGTTACTTAGCTTAACATGTGTCGGAAACCCTGCTCCCCCTGCACCTACAACCCCAGCTGCTTGAATCGCTTCTGTAAAATTCATATAATCACCGCTTTCTTTAGATAAGTGCCTGATCGATTTCATGGTCATCCACGATTCCAACAACAGTAGCATCCACAGGTATATCAATACCACCAGCTGCACCTCTCGCAGAACTTCCACCAACATAAAGGACTGTCTCCCCAATACCTGCCGCTATAATATCAGCTGCTACAATTGGCTCCTTAACCTTTGAACCGTCTACTATATTAATCGGTTGTACAATAAGTAGCTTAATACCTGATAGTTTATCTTCTTTTCTAGTTGCCCATATGTTTCCAATTACTTTAGCAATTCTCATAAGCTAATCCTCTGCTCTCCATTTGTATTACTCCCTCTTACAAGTTCGATTCTCTTATTATGTATATAGTCTTTTGCAAGATCGGTAAGGATAGCTTTCTGATTGATAGAGATTTTTTTCACACCCTGTGCAAATAGATTTCTAATATCACCTTCTGTTATTATCTTTTTGTCAATACAAGTAAAGGTATCAGTTTTTTTTGCTACTTGCTGTTTCATCTCATCTTTATTCAACCCAACTTGTTGCATAGTAGTTTCTTTAAATTTATCTTGACTACCATCTAGATAATTAGACTCATTTAAAAAGTTTTTTTCTAATTCTTGACTGCTAAAAAAGGATACACCAGAATTAATTAGTAAGTCAATCTTTTCACACATCATCTGATAAAAAATAGGAGGTGCTGATTCCTTATATGTGTACAATTCAATAACATCTCTTGGAATGATAATCTTTTTTCCTATTAATAATGCTTTTAAAGCTAGACATAAACTAGGGGTATCAGCAATACCATGTGCTAGCTTAGAAAGAAATTCAATTGATAAATCGCTTACTATGATAGCAACATACTGATTTAGATCGCATTTATACTGCACTTCGTGTGCATACTCAATCTGATAATTCCTAAGTATTTTGGATTCGGTCAACATCTTTGTTGAATCATACTTATCTCCTATTACTAATAATTTTGTCTTTTGTTTTTCATCGCTATCATTAAAATTTACCTTCTTTAGATGCTCTGATACTCTAATAAGTATTTCATCAACTAATTCATTAAAATCCATACATAACCTCCTTCCTATGACTTTTTACAATTCATTGCAATACCTGCAGGAGTTACAAGAAACGGATTTAAAGGTTTTACAGTATGTATCCCAGTTTCTCTCTCAATTATTTTCTCGATTCCAGTGAGACAACAAGTTCCACCGCATAGATATATTGTATCAATCTCTTCTTTATCTACATACTTATTTATAATTGAGGCCATTTTTTCAACAACTGCCTTAACAATGGGTAATATTTCTCTATGTCTTTTATAGTCTTGCTTCATAAGTTCAGCTTCATGAATCGGTATCCGATAATTACCTGCTAATACCAGTGTAAGATGGGTTCCTCCAGTCGGTTCATCCTCGATACGAACAACTTCACCAGATCTAAAAATTGCAAGTCCCGTTGTTCCTCCCCCTATATCAACAACGACACCATCCTGTATTCCATATATAGAATTAGCTGCAGTCGGTTCATCAAGTATGTTTATAACTTCAAAACCTGCACCTTCTGCTACATATTGGTGGGTCTTAGCACTACTCTGGGTTCCCGCAGGCATAGCAATCGCACAGTCTAATAATTCACAGCCTAGTCTTTCCTCTAACTTCGCTTTTAAATCTTTTACGATTCTTAAAGCACCACTGTAATCTACGACTACACCATCCTTTAACACGCTTGCTGCTTGTTTTTCACATGCAATTGGATTATTCTCTTCATCTAAAACAACCAATACGATAAATGCAGTTCCAAGATCTACGCCAACCTTTAATTTATTACTCACTGGCTTAAAAGTTGTTGTTTCAGACTTTTCAACCAGAGCCATATAGGCATTTACACGTTCTAAATCCATCATATAAAAAACTCCTTTTACTCCTTAGGTACTCATTTTTTGATTATTTTTCCGACTACAAAACCACTGATTGCAGCTGCATTTGCTTCATCAAAATCGATATGCATCCGAAATCTAAATTTATCACTAATACGTATTAAAACATTCGTAAATACTACCGGCCTTTCACTAAAAACCTGAACGTTAACAAGCTCCTTATCCTTAAGCTCTAGCATTTTTGCAACTTCAATGGGAACATGGATATGATTTTTAGCTATTATAACACCTTGTTTTAGATGTAATTCTCCACATGGTCCTACAATCGTAATCTCACCCGTACCGTCTACATCTCCAGATTCTCTAAGGGGTGCTAGAATACCAAGTTCAATACAATCACTTCTTGATAGTTCCACCTGTGTTTCACTTCTTTCTGGTCCTAGTATCGCTACATTATGCTTACTAGCTTTTTTTCCAATCAGATTCACCCGCTCTTCTGCTAAAAACTGACCTGGTTGAGATAAGTCTCTCTTAAAAGTTAATGTAGCACCTGCACCAAATAGAATTTCCAAGTCAGCTTTCGATAAATGTACGTGTCTCGCTGATACTTCTACTTGAACTAAGCCTTCTTTATGTATACTATGAATGATACTATCAACTAACTGATCCACTTCAATTTCCCTCCTTAGTTGTATTGTCCTGCTAAAAACTTACACATCATAATATGAAGAGAACTAGATAATCGGTTTAAACCTTCTATTATATCTTTCCTAGTATATTTTGATCCTAAATGAAAAGCCTCTGCTGCAGCCACTTCAGTTTCCCTTATGGAAGAACGAATTTGATTCAGTAAACCATAGCTCTTCCCCATGGTATAGTCTGGCAACACCATCTGTTTTATATTGTAGTATTTCATAGGATTATGGGAGTGTTCACGTATCATAGCATGAGTTAATCCTAAAATACTTTCATTTTTAAAATCTTCATCTAATACATCACAACGCATGATTTCTCTCAATATCCCAAGAATTTCAGATAAATCATCGATTATCTTTTGATTACCTTCTTTTTCTGCTAGTATAACTTGATTTAATACAATCAAAGATTGTAAGCTATCTAATTTACCACGAAATATAATCCTTGGATGATTCTTAACAACCAAGACATTCCCATGCAAATGGGTCATGTGTTCCGGTTTATCTACATAATAGGCATTGGTTTCGTAATCTACAAAATTAGTTACAGGTGTAACATACTCGGCTTTTGCTTCTACTTTTTCAGGACTTAGATCTATCTCTTTATCCTCATCTACTTTACAGACTTTTTCAATCTTTATCTTTCTTTGCTGTAAATATTCTCTTGCTGCTGGTGTTAAAAGTTTACCTTCTTCTAAATAATAAACAGTTGCTTCTGATGCTCTCAACTGTAACCTAAGCTCCGCTTCCGTTATTGCCTTCAAACGAATCACCTCCTTAGCCTCCTGCGGCTTTTGCCGCAGGAGTTATAATCATTATAGACCTAATTTAGGAAGTATGGATTCAACTTCATCGTGTGGTCTTGGTATAACATGTAGAGAAACAAGTTCTCCAACTCGCTCTGCTGCAGCTGCTCCAGCATCTACGGCTGCTTTTACTGCTCCAACATCACCACGAACCATAACAGAAACAAGTCCTCCACCTACGTGAACTTTACCAATTAATGTTACGTTAGCTGCTTTTACCATTGCGTCTGCTGCTTCAATTGATGCTACTAATCCCTTTGTTTCAATCATTCCTAATGCTTGCATTGCTGCCATAATTTTATCCTCCTAATATTATGCGTTTTGTAAACGCTTGATTATTTGTTTTACAATTTCTTCTACTATGGATGGGTCAAAACTTCCATCTACTTGGCATTTACCTTCACTTGTTTCGATGTCTCTTCTTATATCCTCAAGAGTTTGAATACCATAAGCTACATATTTTAAATTGATTAAATTCATAGGACCAACATTTTCAGAAGTTGCACTACCTCCAATAGCACCACACCCTAAGGTTAAAGAAGGCATTAATCCCGTCGTCCCTCCAATGCCTCCTAGGGCACTTGGTGTATTTACTACAATCCTTGATGCTGGGATTCTCTGAGCAAAATACTCTACAATTGCATCATCCATAGTATGAATGCAGAATGTATGACCTGCACCTTCATAATGTAGGATTTCCCTACTTAACTCACATGCTTTTTCATAATTATCAGCTGTATAAAATGCCAAGATAGGAGCTAACTTCTCATTGGAATAAGGATGCCCTCTACCAACACCATTTTCTCTTGCTACTAATACTCTTGTTCCATCTGGAATGGTAATACCAGCAAGGTCTGCAATGGTTTGAACTGATTTACCTACAATCATTGGATTCATGGTACCATTGGCTGATAATATAAACTTACCTAATTTCTTACTTTGCTCCTCTAAGAGAAAATAAGCACCTTGCCTCTCCATCTCTTTTTGCACTTCTTCTTCCATATCCCTATCACAGATTACCGATTGCTCAGAGGCACAAATCGTACCATTATCAAAGGTCTTAGAATCCATTATGTATTTAACTGCAGTTTTTAAATCAGCAGTTTTCTCAATATAGGCAGGCCCATTACCTGGACCAACTCCAATTGCTGGAGTACCGGATGAGTAAGCAGCTCTAACCATTGCTGAACCACCTGTTGCTAGTATCATGGATACATCTGGATGTTTCATTAAATGATCCGTAGCTTGCATCGTTGGTATGGTAATACAACTAACAAGATCTTCATTTCCACCAGCTTCAGCAATTGCTTGTCGAATCACCTTTACAGTCTCGTGTATGCATTTTAATGCATTGGGATGTGGTGAAAATACAATAGAATTTCCTGCTTTTATGGCAATTTCTGCTTTGTAGAGTACCGTTGAAGTAGGATTGGTTGATGGTATAATTCCAGCAATAACTCCTACTGGAACGGCAATTGTTCGAACCTTTTTAACTTCATCTCTTCCGATTTCACCTATGGTTTTCATGTCTTTTATATGCTCATAAACTCCACGGCTTGCAAATACATTCTTTACTACTTTGTCAGAAACTACGCCAAATCCGGTTTCTTTATTTGCCATTACAGCCAAACGTTTGGCATTACGAACACCTGCATCCGCTATAAATTTTACAATCTTATCTACTTCTAGTTGACTCTTACTGCTTAGCTCTAATTGTGCTTTCTTAGCTTTATCAACTATTTCACGAACTTCTTGTACTGACAAAAGGTCTTTATCATATAATTGCATAAAATTATCTCTCCTGTTCTATGAATTCACTGATAGACCTAATCAATTCATTTTTCGTTGAAAAACGAATTTCTTTACTTGTCATATTAGTAATTCTTATTTCACGAGCAAGTTTTCTTAACCTATCTACTGTCATCGTTTGCATCATTTCTGGCGTAAGTGTACGTAAATCAATCGATGTTTCTTTCTCCTTAGTAATCGTTTCTATATTTTTACTATCCTCTTCTTTATGAGTTGCTTCTATTTCTGATACCTCATTCACTAGCTCACCATCATCATGCCTTGATTTCTCTTCTTCTATCTGATTCTTAGAATTAACATGCTCACATATTTCATGCTCACATTTTTCTTGCTCATGTTCTTCTGTTTCAAGCTGGAGGGTTTCTTTAAAACCTTCCTCCTTCCCTTCGCCTATTGTGCTTTTAAAGGGCTTTATTATTTTATCTACCTCACTATTCGGTCTTGCTATTACATGTACAGATATTACCTTACCAATACGCTCAGCAGCAGTTTTAGATGCATCCATAGCAGCTTTTACAGCTCCTACATCACCATCTACTAGTACCGTAACAAGCCCACCTTGTACTAAGGTTACATCTACTAATTTAACATTAGCAGCTTTTAATGCACTATCTAATGCTTCAACAGCAGTAACGTAACCATATACTTCTATCATCCCTAAAGCTTTCATTTACAAACCTCCATATAGAATTGCTAACGATATTTCGTTATACTCTAGGGTTCTCTGCTACAAACTCGATTGCAGCTGCAAAAGCTTCACATGCAGACTTACATGCGGATTGGCTACCAGTTAATAAAGCACCACCAAAGTTGGTTTCAGATGGAGGAGCATATAAAACACACAATTTAACATCTGCTGCTTTTAGGGCTGCATCCACTCCATACATTGCTTCAAGAGGAGGTGCAATTAGGTAAGCTAATGCTTCACCTTCTTGGATTCCAGCACCAACTGATAAATAAGAACCCGTACGTGATATGCAGTGTGCATAATAAACAATGGTATCATCTTCATTGGCAGATACAAAATGTGCTTCGTTTTCAATGGTATTAACACATGCCTCTAATCCACTTTTTACTTCCGCTGGGTTTGGTCCAGCTAATATACCAATTACTTCACCAGCTAATTTAGTATTCGCATTTGCAGCACCACCATAGAAGCTCTTAGCATAAACTACCTTTACATCAGCAGCTTTTGTTGCCTCATCTAAAGCAGTATAGGTTACATCATCACAATCTGATGTTATTAAAGCTATGGATTTTTGATTTGGTTCTAGGTTTAATTCTTTTGCTAAATCTTGACTTACATTTGAGATAATCTTTGATGAAAGCACACTTGCTTTGATTGGATCTCTTTTCATTCTATATATCCTCCTCTATTATAGTTTCAAATCTGTTCCGCTGGCTTTATGGTCTAAGATTGTTTTAATTATCTCAGAGATATGTGCACCTGCTTCTGCTGGAATTGTACCTTCTTTATGAATATTTGAAACTACAGTTCTTCTAGCTTCAGGCATTCCTACCGTTCCTTTATATGTAATATAAGCTGACATAGATTCTGCTGTTATAAGTCCTGGTCTCTCACCTATTAACACGCAGGTAACTGTCGCTCCTAATACCTCAGTAATCTGATCCATAACTCCTACACGACCATATTTGCAAAAGAATGGTGTGCCAACCTCGATACCATAAGCTTTTAGACCCTGAATAATTCCTGGAAGGACATCAGATACATTCGCAGCTACTGCAGCTGAGCTTAGGCCATCAGAAACATAAATCTGTACCGTAGGATTCTTTTTACATTTCTCAGTAATCAGTTTGATACCTTCTTCATTTAATTTCCTACCTAAATCAGGACGAGTTAAATAGGTATCCTTTGAATCACATTGTGTTTGTACAGTGAAAAATCCCATTCTATCAATAAAGTCTTGATCTACATCAGAGAAAACTGCATCTTGAGCAGCGGAATGAGCGGCTCTAAATTGAAGACTTGGTTCTGTTTTATATCGTGCTCCAGCTTTTCCAATTCCTAATCGACATGGTGCATATTGCTTTGCTTCATAGAATGCTTCCCTATTAACAGGGTCTTCTACTAAATATTGAGTTTTAATATTAACCTTGGTGATATCCGGAATACATCCTTCCTCAATTTTAGTTTCTACATTTACATGATTGCTTTTAACACTCTCATCTTTGTTGCTTTCTGATAAATTCATTTCTTTAAGCACTTGAACTATAATTTCTTTTAATTCATTATCCTTTATCATTAAATACACCTCCTCCCTATTTTCTTAAAAATACAGATGCATCTCCAGCAAGTTTTGTTAATTTACCATTTTCGGAGAATCCCATCTTTTCCATCCATTGATCAAATTCCTTAATTGGACGTAGACCAAATACTTCACGTAAAGCAGCAGCCTCATGGTAACCTGTACATTGATACATAAGCATACAGTCATCCCCTTGTGGTACGCCCATAATATAGTTACATCCTGCTGCTGTTAATAGAGTTGCAAGATTTTCAATATCGTTTTGATCTGCTTTCATATGGTTGGTATAACATGCATCACATCCCATTGAAATTCCAGTAAGTTTACCCATAAAATGATCTTCTAGTCCTGCTCGAATTACTTGCTTGGAATCATATAAATATTCAGGACCGATAAATCCTACTACCGTATTAACAAGGAAAGGTTGATAACGTTTTGCAAAACCATAGCAACGAGCTTCCATAGTCAGCTGATCCCATCCATGATGAGATTCAGAGGAAAGTTCAGAGCCTTGCCCTGTTTCAAAATACATAACGTTTGGTCCTGTACTTGTACCTCTAGAAAGCATTAAATCACGACCTTCTTGTAGCATATTAGCAGTAAGACCAAAGGCTTCATTACCTTTTTGAGAACCAGCAATGGATTGGAACATTAAATCAATCGGTGCATTGAATTTTGTAATAGCATCCATCTGTGTAGTTACATGTGCTAACACACTAATCTGAGTTGGAATTTCCCATTTATTTTTAAATTCATCAAAGCTCTTTAATATACGAGATACATTTTCTACGGTATCATCTACTGGATTTAATCCTAATACTGCATCCCCACATCCAAGACTAAATCCTTCCATTACAGAAGCCATAATACCTTTTAAATCATCGGTTGTATGATTTGGTTGTAATCTTGATGAAAAGGTTCCTGGTAAGCCTATGGTTGTATTACAATGTGCTGTAACTCTCATCTTTTTCGCAGCATAGATTAAATCTAGATTACTCATTAGCTTACAGACTGCAGCTACAATTTCACTTGTAATACCTCTTGATGCTCTACGAATCATAGCACCATCTGTCTTTTCATCTAAGATCCATTCACGGAACTCAGCTACTGTTTTGTTTTTTAACTCATTGTAAATCGTCTCATTTACATCGTCTTGAATTATTCTTGTTACTTCATCAAGCTCATATGGAACTGCTGGATTATTTCTAATTTCTTGAAGAGTAATATGAGATAGTACAACTTTAGCTGCAACTCTCTCCTCCGATGATTCTGCTGCAATTCCTGCTAACTTATCACCTGATTTCTCTTCATTTGCTTTTGCCATAACTTCTCTGAGTGACTTAAACTCATAAGTATGACCAAATAATTGTGTTTTAAGTATCAAATTATTTTCCTCCTTTTTAAGAATTAAATATTAGTGTTTTGGTTATCACAGGTACCACACGACCATTCGCTATAGGCTCCCCTATATCTATATAGTCTCCTAATTGTGCGAAAATCCCATCAATACAAATCACATCCCTTCTGTTCTCTAATAGTACTTTTAGAGCATTACCAAGTACTTTTCCAATATCGTTTTCCACTATAACAATTAGGGTATTTTCACTTTCTATTATTTCTTTTGCACCTTGAATAATAGCCATTGCTAATTTTTGCACCTCTAAGAAACTTGTATGATAATTTCCTGAAATGGAAATAGCTACCTGTTCAACTCTTCCTTCCGTAACATATAAAGGAATGTGTTTTGCTATGGACCTACTTAATTCGTCTAAATCACATTCCTCGTCATTTATAATTTTTATTACTGGAATGTTCTTAATTGGGAGCTTCTCTTTCGAATATGAAATGGTACTTCCACTAACGTTCGTTGTATGAATACCTGCTCCAACTACGGTTGCCCTTATTGTCTCCAGCGCTTTAAACACTTTAATATCTTTAAGTTCAACCCTTTCTCTGATTGCATTTCCAAGAAGGATACCAATATCACCATATTGAAATAGGTCATTGCTTAATGTATTGTAAATACAGTCTGCTACTCCTCCTGAATATGTAATTCCCTCTATTTTAAGACTAGGAGAAAGCTTCTTACCATTGTTTGTATACATATAGGAGTGGGTTTTACTTTCTTCTAACAATCCGATAGCCATGACAAGCTCTTCTGCCATAAGATCACATATTTTATTAAGCTTTACTAAATCAACTGTGTCTCCAACTTCAATGTTTATCCCATTACACTTTGCTAACTTCTTAATTTTTTCATAAATATAAATAATTTTGTTATGTTCAATTTTTATTAATCTTCCACCAATATCCAAACAGCTTACTCCTAATAATCTTCCTTTTCCAAAGACAGCAATATTAGTAGTACCCCCACCAATATCTAGATTCGCAACTGTAATGCCTTCTGTTTCAGAAATTTTATCACTTCCAGCGCCTTTTGCTGATAGAACGGATTCTAAGTCAGGCCCTGCCGTTGCTACGACAAACTCACCAGCCATATCACTTAATTCTCTCAATACTAAATTGGCATTCTCTTTTCTTGCTGTTTCACCTGTTATAATTACTGCCCCAGACGTTAGCATATCCGGTGTCATCTTCGCTTCTTCATATTCCCTCTTAATTAAGTTTTTAACTAAAGCTACATCAATTTCATTTTGTGATTTTAAAGGTGTAAAATATATGCTACTTTTATATATTACTTCCTTCTCAACAATGCTTATTCTAGGAACCGTATAGCTACTAGCCAAATTCTCTAGGGTGAGTTTACAAAATATCAATTGGGTTGTTGATGTTCCCAAATCTATACCAACACTAAGAATGACTTCTTTCACACTTTCCCTCCTTAAAGCTTTGTATAAAAAAATGCAAAAAAGTCCAGAGCGCAGTTAATAAAACTACGTCCCTGAACTTCAACGTTCCAGTACTACATTAGTGCTACGTCGCACTAATGATATCAATTGTCTCATTTAAAAAATCGAAGGTAATAACGGTCCCCTTCTTATTTGATTTAATACTTATATTTCCATGAAGTTTATCTTTAACTAAAGATTGTACAATATTTAAACCAAGTCCTTCACTTTTTACATTAGAAACGTCAAATCCACAACCATTGTCTGATACAATTATAGTAGAATATAAGGTCCCTTTCATTATTTCAATTCGAATGATACCAACATCCTGGCCTTCAAATGCATATTTAAATGAATTTTGAAGTATCTCATTAATTACTAGAGCTACCGATGTTGCAATATCAGATTCTACGTCAAAATCATCCCCTTCTAATATAACATCAATCCTTTGTTGGGGTCTTATAAAATATCGGATAACATTATTTTTTATGTTTAAAATAACTTCACCAATATTAACGTAATCAATTCCACTTTGGGCTAATAATTGGTGAGTTGTTGCAATGGATAAAATTCGATTCATTGTTTCTTGTAACACCATTTTCGTTTCTTCATTATCAGCCCGTCTTACTTGAAGCCTTAGTAAAGAAGCAATTGTTTGAAGGTTATTCTTTACCCTATGATGCATTTCTTTTATAGCTACCGATTTAAGAATTAATTCCTTCTCCTGGTGGCGCATCCATGTTATATCACGTATAATAACTGCATATTCAATATCATTTCTTCGAAGATATATATTTCTTATACTTAATGTATATTTACCAACCATAATTTCATTCAAAGAATTTTGCGGATTTTCATTTTTTATTTCTGATTTAATTAGACAAAAATTCTCATACATTTGCCCAAGTACATCATCTACATAGCCAAGGTTCTTATATAATTCCATGGCGACTGAATTTCGAAAGGTAACAATACCTTCATTATTTATTAATAAAAGCGCTTCCTCAATGCACTCAGTTAACCAACTATTATCGTCACCCATATGTGTTAATACATTCGCTATGGTCTTATAGCTTTGCTCGGATAAATGAAGTTTCTCTCCTAAGGAATATTGCTCCTCCATTCTTTTTTCCCGAATTAAAACTCCAATCACTCTGCTACCATTTTTAATTGGTTCCACTGATTGAATGACATACCGATTCTCCTGTGTTAAAGCCTTCATATGCTTCGTTGGTATACCAAGCCTCATCGTTCGAGCCACAGCAGGTTCATTTTCCTTTTTGGCCATCATACCAACAACACTATTTTTATAAGATGATGGTATTCCGACTGGTTTTGCTTCTGCTACAACAATGGAGTCACCATGTTCCGCTGGACAATCAATAAAGATATCTGCATCCTCTAAATTAGCTAAAGACTGGAGAACATTAGCCATCATTCGAATACTACCTATTTCTTCATCTGTCAAATCCGTATGATGTTAGCACAGACTATATATAAGATCCATTGAATTATTCACCCGCCTGCATAAGAATTATTTCTGCAACTCTTTTCATTGAAATATCCTTCTTTTTGCTAAGATTACGAATATAGTTATAGGAATCTTGTTCACTTAAACCAGATTGACTCATTATCTTGCCCTTGGCTTTTTCGATTATCTTACGACTTTCAAGTTGGTTCGTTACCTCCATAAAATCTTTGCGAAGTTTTTTTATTTCTAAACTTCGTGCAATAGCAAGTTCTATATTAGGCATTAAAGATTTCTCATCAATTGGTTTTACTAGATATCCACTAACTCCATTTCTCTTAGCACCTTCAATAAATTCTTTTTCATTATAAGCTGTTAGTAATATGACAGCTTCAGCCAAACCTTCCTCATTAATAATTTTTGCTGCTGAAAGTCCGTCAAGGAAAGGCATCTTAATATCCATAAGTACTAAATCAGGTTTTAACTTTCTACAAAGCTCTACTGCATCAAAACCATCAGCTGCTTCACCTAATACGTTACAACCTTTGCCTTCAAGAATTTCTTTTAAATCCATCCTAGTAATTGGTTCGTCATCAACCACAATCACTTTAATTCCCTCTTTAACCATATTATTTACCTCTACTCTTTACTCGTTCTCTAATAAACTTAAGTAGTCAAATAATTCACTAAATCCGCTTCCTTTTATACTACTAATTACAAATACCCTCATAGCTCCAGCCATGATAAGGAAATTAATTGCATGCTTTATTTGTTCTTTTGAAGCTAAGTCTTCTTTTGTTACGATACCAATAACTGGTTTCGCAAACTGGCCCGCATATGCAGGAGAAAACATAGTTCCATCTTCCGTAGCATCTTGAACGAGAATAATAATATCAGCATCTGCTGAAGCTACCGTAAGGGCTCCACGCATACGAACACGCTCTAAATACTCACCCGGTGTATCGATAATATAGTCATTTACAATTTGTATGGTTTGTGTCTTATGATAAACCAAATCTTCTTTATTTATATGTTGACAAAAGGTAGTTTTACCGGCCGCTACCCGCCCAACAAGCATGATTTTCTTACGATTCTTCATTGATATATCGTTCCTTACTCTATGATTTCGTTATTTGGGTTGAAGCAAAGCCCATCATGGTACATAACATATGTATTACATCTTGTAACGCTGCCTCCACCGCTGATACATCTCCTGTAATAACTAAGGACCCACTAAATCTATCAACAAATCCAATTGTTACATTTGCAGCTTTGCTTGCAACATCTGCAGCTATAATAGAAGCCTCACTTGGTGTAATTGTAAATATACCAATTGCTCCTTCCCCATTCACTAAACCCATCTTGCTATAAAGTGATTCAACTGGATTAGCAATAACATGTGCTAGTGTTACTTGCTTACCTGGTACAAACTCCTGTACAATCCGTTTCTTTTCATCTAATTCAATCAAGTCGTACAACCTCCTACTTCTTTTTTACTAGGTCAATTAAAACATTAGTATTCTAAATTTGAGCTATAAATGATACATATCTAGAGTTTTGTAAATACCTATTTTTTTACATAAAAAGCCCCTTGAATATCAAGGAGCTACATCACTCGTATCTAGAAAAGTACTACGTCGCACTTAACTGATTATTTTATTTTCTGTATAAATACATGCTATCATATCTAAGTTTTATTGTCAATTATAACTATAATTTTATTTATATTTGATTCTTTTATAGTGTTTTGATACAAAATTAACTGTCTTTTACAAATTGTATCATGCATATTTACTTTAGGAAATTATTTTACAATCTCTTTGCTAAGAACAATGAGCCTGCCAAGGCAAACTCTCGCACTGTAAAGCATAAGAAGTAATTTCATATGAAATAAAAAAAGATTTCTTCCTATACTGCAAAGAAGAAATCTTATCTATTTATTATAAAGCATTAATCATTAAACTAATTACATAATCATATTTCTTAAAGGTTTTGGCACTAATATTGTCAAAATTTTGTAAGTTACAGTCAATCCACAGTTCTTCTGCTGCGATTAGAAGATGAGAGATACAGATACCAATATCGATTTCTTTTACCTCACTTAATACTCCCATAAGAAATATATTTTTCTTACAAAAGATATGAACTCGATTGTTATATACAACAAATTTCCATGGTTGATTATTCATGCTTGATGGAGACATTCTAGCAGCATTCATTAATAATTTGATATTTCTTCTAATATCCTCTTTAAAAATTGCCGTATCTTCTAGAGGAAGTCTTTTGGCATTTTCTACGGAGCGATAAATCTCAGCTTCACCCTCACCAAAGGCTAGGGTTATAATATATTCATAACTATCATCATCAACTAAATTATCCTTTAGTTTCACCATGCCCAAATAGCAAGAACCAATTCCCTTCGTAGTCATATAGAGGGATATTTGCTCCATTAAATACCCTGCATTCAGTAGGTAGCCATCTGTTATTTGGGAGTAGAGTACTAAATAATAGGGTGCTTTAATAATAAAAGTGCCTTTCATTTGTACTGGTTCATTCAAATAATCGATAATTTTATATTCCACTTTAGTACCCTCCATTAACATAGGAAGGTTTTTTGCAAAATTACTGATATCCTCTAAAACCACATCATCTAGAGGTTTCATTTTATATTTTCTCACTGTTTTTCTAATAAAAATAGCTTCATATAAATTCATATCTAACTCCCATCTAATACGAATACCTTAAGCTTCTTCTAAAGCCGTTTTCTTATAATACAAAGGGGAAATTCCATAGTATTTTTTGAAAAGTTTACTAAAATGATACACATCCTCATAACCTACCCGATTGGCAATACTTTTAATACTTCCACCTTCCGAATTAAGTAAAATATCTTTTGCCTTTTCAAGTCTTATTTTAATTAAATAATTAATTGGTGATTCACCAGTCTCTTCTTTGAATATTTTTGAAATGTAAACTGGGCTCAGATACAT
>JAFAEB010000331.1 GCA_023424235.1 Bacillota bacterium | reverse complement strand
GGGTGTATATTTATATGACAATCTAGGTAATAAATATCTAGACTTTGGTTCTGGTATTGCAGTCTTTGCATTAGGTTATGGAAACCAAACCTTTAATAATGCTTTAAAAGCTCAAATTGATAAACTTCTTCATACTTCCAATTATTATTATAATGAACCAGCAATTTTAGCTGCAAAGCAATTTCTTAAAGCATCAAATATGGATAAGGTTTTCTTTACGAATAGTGGAACAGAAGCGATAGAAGGTGCTTTAAAATTAGCAAAGAAATACTATTATAATAAGAATAAGGTAGCAGATGGTGAAATCATTGCGATGAATCATTCCTTTCATGGACGAAGTCTAGGTGCCTTATCCGTAACAGGTAATTATAATTATAGAGAAGCCTTTTTGCCAATGGCTCTTAATACCACCTTTGCTGAATTTAATAATATAAAAAGTGTAAAAGAAGCAATTACAAGTAAAACCTGTGCTATCTTAGTTGAACCAATTCAAGGTGAAGGCGGAATCTATGAAGCAGATAGCAACTTTCTAAAGGAATTAAGATTATTATGTGACAAACATGACATAATTTTAATCTTTGATGAGATTCAATGTGGTATGGGTCGTACCGGGACTATGTTCTCTTATGAATCATATGGTGTAATACCTGACATCATGACCAGTGCAAAGGCGTTAGGATGTGGTGTGCCTGTTGGAGCATTTGCTGCAATTAATAAAGTAGCAACTGCCTTTACACCAGGGGATCATGGTTCTACCTATGGAGGCAATCCTTTTGTAACAAGCGCGATTAATGCAGTTTTTCATCTATTTGAGCAGGAGAATATACTTAAGAATGTGAATAAGTTAGCTCCTTACCTAGAAGAAAAGCTAAATGATTTAGTAAAAGAATATGATTTTATAATAGAGAGAAGAGGAAGAGGTTTTATACAAGGTCTTGAATGCAATATCCCAGTGAAAGAGATTGTTAATAAAGCTTTAAAGAATGGATTAATATTATATTCAGCTGGAGTAAATACCCTTCGTTTTTTACCACCATTAGTTATTGATAAATCTCATATTGATGAAATGATCGATAGATTAAAGAAATGTTTCTGATTATGTATATTGTCTCATTAATTCGTCAAAGATATATATAAACCTACCTAGAGTACAGGGTGTACTCTAGGAACATGATAAAATGTAGGGTTATTAAGATAGTGTATTCCTTGGAGTACACTTATTATTTTATAAAGAAGGTGACGAATATGATGGGTTTAATTATAGCAATTATTTCTGGTGCCTTAATGAGCATTCAAGGAGTATTTAATACAGGAGTAACCAAGGAAACGAGTGTGTGGGTATCCTCAAGCTTTGTACAGTTTACTGCTTTTGTTGTATGTTTAGCTGCATGGTTTATCACTGGTAGAGAGGGTAATTTTGGGGCATTATTTAAAATAGATAATAAATATATGCTGTTAGGTGGTGCATTTGGAGCATTTATCACCTATACGGTTATTCAAAGTGTGGGTTCCTTAGGACCTGCAAGAGCTATTATGTTAATTGTAACAAGTCAATTAATTGTAGCATATGGAATCGAGCTATTTGGTTTATTTGGAGCAGAAAAAGTTGCTTTTGAGTGGAGAAAATTAATTGGAATTGTCATTATAATTGCTGGAATTATTACTTTTAAATGGAAGTAATCTTAAAAATTTCTTACATTTTATTTTTTTCCATTTAACTATTGTAATCGTTTGATTTATTAGGTAGAATATAAGTATTGCATTAGTATTGAGGATACGAATGGTATAACCTTTTTAAGAACAAGCTTGTTTTTAGAAAGGAGACACTTATGAACATAAGAAATATCTTAAAAGTAAGTGGTGTTACATTATTTGTTATAATAGCAGCTTTATTCTATAGTTGTAAGTCAAGGGATAGTAATTCTGTAACCATGTTGGATGGACAGGATCCTATTCTGTCTAATTCTTTTGACCTTGAACAAGCAATCGATACAGAAGAGGAAAAAGAAGATGTGATAATATATGTTCATATCTGTGGAGCCGTTAAAAATCCAGCCGTTTATATTGTGAAAGAGAATACTAGACTTGTAGATTTAATTTTATTAGCGGGTGGATTAACAGCAGACGCTGCTAGTGAATCAGTTAATCAAGCTTCAATACTACTTGATGGTCAACAAATCTATATTCCAACGAAGGAAGAAATTGAAGAAGGATTTGTAGAAGATAGTAAGAGTACTTCAGATACTAGCTCTAAAAAAATTAATATTAACAAGGCTTCATTGGATGAATTGATGACACTTCCTGGCATTGGAAAATCCAAAGCAGAAAGTATTATTGAATATAGAAGCAATAACAATGGATTTAAGACAATCGAAGATATTAAGAATATATCAGGTATTAAAGATGCAGTATTTGATAAAATCAGTGATAAGATAGATATTAAATGATGGAAATAATATAATGAGGTGATGACGTGGGAAAGAAAGTACTTGTTGTTGATGATGAAAAGTTAATTGTTAAAGGTATTCGTTTTAGTCTTGAACAAGATGGTATGGAAGTTGATTGTGCTTATGATGGTGAAGAAGCGTTAGAATTTGCGAAAAAGAAAGAATATGATGTAATACTATTGGATGTTATGCTTCCAATATTAAATGGCTTTGAAGTATGCCAACAAATACGTGAATTTTCCAATATGCCTATTATAATGTTAACTGCTAAAGGTGATGATATGGACAAGATACTCGGTCTAGAATATGGAGCTGATGACTATATAACAAAACCTTTTAATATATTAGAGGTGAAAGCACGAATTAAAGCGATTATGCGTCGTAGTACCAAAAAGGCAGTGGAACCACAAGCAAAAGTAATTACATTTAAGGAATTAAAAATTGACTGTGAAAGCAGAAGAGTATATGTAAGCAACAAAGAAGTGAATTTAACTGCAAAGGAATTCGACTTACTTGAGTTATTAATTTTCAATCCCAATAAAGTATATAGCCGCGAAAATCTTCTTAATATTGTATGGGGATATGATTACCCAGGTGACGTAAGAACAGTGGATGTACACATTCGCCGCTTACGTGAAAAGATTGAAGATAATCCAAGTGAACCAAAATATATACATACAAAATGGGGTGTTGGCTATTTTTTCCAAAATTAAAACAAGATTATGGTTTTTAAAAAGTGTAAGAGTGCATGCTTTAATTGCACTCTTCTTAATTGGTGTTCTACCTGCCATAACGATTTCTGTAATATTAATAAGTACCTATAATGAGAGAGCAAAAGAAGATACGATCATTGAACTACAAAGTCAAGGGAATGCATTAGCAAACTTAGTGATCTCATCTGGCTACTTAACCAGCTCTTTACCGGAGATAAATACTGAATTTACAAGGATAGCAAGTATTTTTGATGGTAGAATTATTGTGGTTGATAATCATCTTAATATACTGAAAGATACTTATGGTATTGAAGATGAGAATATATTAATATCTGAAGATGTTATTAAATGTTTAAGAGGTAATACACCTTCTCCTAAATTAGACAAATACAATGAAAATGTTAAACTCACAATACCTATCACTCATAATACAACAAAAGAAATTATGGGTGTTATTGTTATGAGTTTTTCAGTTAATAATATATCTAATATTACTAATACCTTAAATCAAAAGGCTAATATTTTATATATCACAATAACAATTATAATACTTGTATTTGCATTCTTTTATTCCGGCGCATTTTCTAAACCATTTACAAACCTAAAAAATGCAATAAGTCATATTGCAGAGGGATATATGGAGGAAGAGGTTAAGGTTGATGGTTTTTATGAAATTAAGCAAATATCCAATTCTTTAAATCAAATGCTTAATCGAATGAAGAATTTAGAACGTTCAAGACAAGAATTTGTATCAAACGTATCTCATGAATTAAAAACACCCTTGACCTCTGTCAAAGTACTTGCGGATTCTCTCCTTATGCAAGAAAATACTCCACCTGAATTGTATCGAGAATTCTTAGTTGATATTGCAGAGGAAATTGAGAGAGAAAATAAAATAATTAATGACCTATTATCCTTAGTTAAGCTTGATAAGACTGCTAGTGATATGAACATTACTTCAGTTAAAATCAATGAGTTGCTAGAGCAAGTATTAAAAAGATTACGACCTATTGCAAAGAAAAGTAATATTGAATTAGTTTTTGAAAGTTTTAGACCAGTTATTGCAGAAATTGATGAAGTAAAATTATCACTTGCATTGTCTAACTTAATTGAAAATGCGATTAAGTATAATCTAGAAGATGGTTGGGTACGTGTATCTCTTAATGCAGATCACAAATATTTTTATGTAAAAGTTGCGGATTCTGGTATAGGTATCCCCGAGGAAGCTCAGGACTTTATATTTGACCGTTTCTATCGTGTTGATAAAGCACGATCAAGAGGAACTGGAGGAACAGGACTTGGACTTGCTATTACAAAAAGTGCAATTCTTATGCATAAAGGTGCTATAAAGGTTTATAGCAAAGAAAATGAAGGAACGACTTTTACAGTTCGTGTGCCTATTAATTATATTGCGTAAGATATAGCAGCTCATATTTAATTTTGAAGGGAGGCAAGCACGATGGGGAATAGGAATAGGAAAAGCATATTCTTACTTCTATTAGTATTATCTTTATTTGTATTCATTGGATGCAATTATGAACAGAAGGAAAATAATACAAAAAAAAGTGATAAAGATGTGTTTATCTATTATACAGATAAAAATGAAATGAAAGTGGAAAGTGAAGTATACACACCGATTAATCAGACTACTGAAGAAATAGCAGTTGAGTTATTAGGTAAGCTAAAAGAAGAACCTAAAAATTCATCATTTAAGAAAGCTTGGCCAGAAAATATTACAATTGAAAAGTATTACCTTAATGAAGGAAAACGTTTTTCACTGTATTTTAATACGGAATATAATAACCTAAATAATATATCGGAAGTTTTATTTAGAAGCTGCGTGGTTAAAACTCTTTGTCAAATAGAAGGAATTGAAAATGTTGAGTTTTATGTGGGAGGTCAGCTCCTTAAAATAAATGATAAACCAGTAGGTCTTATGGATGAAACAGATTTTATTGTGGATACTGGTAATGAAGATGTGGTAGTAAGAGTATATTTTTCCAATGAGGAAGGTACGAAACTATTAGAATCTAATCTAAGGACACATTATAATGGCAATATATCCATTGAAAAATTAATTATTGAACTATTGATTGCAGGTCCTATTGAAGAGCATATGATTGACACCTTACCTAGTGGTACAGAATTATTGAAGGTTACAACGAAGGATGGAATCTGTTATGTAGACTTTAACGATAAGTTCTTAGATAAGGTAAGTGGCGTAAAGGATGAAGTCGTACTCTATTCGGTTGTAAATTCTCTAATTGAATTATCATCAATTAATAAAGTACAATTTACCATAAATGGTTCTACGAAAAAAAGTTATCGTGATATCGACAATTTTGATAAAATGTTTGAACGTAACTTAGAAATCGTAGAAGGTAGTAAGTAATATATAATGATAGTTCCTAGCATTATTTTTAATGCTAGGAGCTTAGCTAAACTAGTTATTCGATAAAGTAAAATGAAAAACCTCTCGTATTTATGAATTTAGTATTGAAAGGAGTTGAGTCTATATTTAAGAGACCTCTTGTTCTATTTCTATTTTCTTTTCTATTTGGAATGGTTTTGTTTAAAATTCCAATTCATTTGATTATTCTTATTTCTTTTATTCTTTTTCTTTTATTCTTTTTTCTATTTATGAAATCCTATAAAAATCTAAAATACACTTATCTTTTTCTTCTAATTTTACCAATTTTATTTCTTTATGGTGCATTGTCCTTAAAAAGTATGTTAGATATCAATAGGATTGAGTATGAGTTTGACGAAAAAGTCAATTGCACGGTAAGTGGAGTTATAGAGATAATAGAGGAAAAGGATGATAAGCAAAGCATAACATTAAGTAATGTTAAAGTAACTTTTAATAACAAGGAGTTTACATGTAAAAAGATACTTGCTGTTATTCAAGTTAAAAAGCCTTTAAAAATAGGAAATGAAGTGCTTCTAAAAGGAAGCTTATATAAATTTATAATACCTTCCAATGAAGGTCAATTTAACGAATCACTTTATTATAAAATAAGAACCATTGAATATAAACTGTTAGTAAAAGAGCTATCTATCCTTAATTATGATTATTCAATATATAAGCAATTTCTATATGATTCTAAAGTTAAAATGATTCAAGTATATCAAAATATCTTACCTGAGAAAGAAGCAGCTATGATCACAGCTATGATTGTAGGTGATAAAGGAGATCTGGATAATGAAATAAAGGAACTTTATCAAAAAAGTGGAATTTCCCATATTATTGCAATATCAGGTCTTCATGTTACACTACTTGGAATAAGCTTTTATAATCTTCTAAAGTTTCTTAGAATTCCAACTATTATAGCTACTATAATTTCTATTTTTATATTATATTCATATGGTATCCTTACTAATTTTAGTGTATCAACCAATCGAGCAGTCGTAATGTTGATTGTATTTATGCTTGGTAAAGTAATAGGGAGAAGCTATGATTTACTTACTGCTACTAGTCTTAGTGCTCTCATAATTCTATGTCAAAGTCCACTAGAAATATTTGATATCGGCTTTTTGCTATCATTTGGTGCAATACTAGCGATTGCTATCATTGAGCCTGTATTTTCTAAAGTTCTTCCAGTCAAGAATAAATTAATTAAAGGACTTTATGTTAGTATTAGTGTACAACTACTCACCTTACCAATTAGTCTATATTATTTTTATGAGATACCAACCTATGGAATATTGGTTAATATAATAGTTATCCCACTTAGTTCTATACTTATTTTATTAGGTGCTATCAGTGGTTTAGTGGGTTGTATTTATCTATCCATTAGTAAGATCATGATTGGTGGAGTATATGTAATACTAAGAATCTATGAATATATTTGTACGATTAATCTTAAGTTACCATTTACTACGATTCTAATAGGTAAGCCTACCATTGAGGTTATTGTTAGTTATTATATCATTTTAGCTATAATTCTTATTCTATATCGAAAAGAAAGTAAGAAGAGATATTTGCTTTTGTTTCTATTTCTTGGAATACTATTTATAAAACCTAATAAATCTTTGGATATTACAGTTTTGGATGTAGGGCAAGGGGATAGTATTTTCATGATGACACCAACGAAGAAGACCTATTTAATTGATGGTGGGAGCAAAACGGTTAAAGGAGTTGCTACATATCGTATTATTCCATTTTTAAAATCAAAAGGTATATGGAAATTAGATTATGTGTTTATTACTCATATGGATGAGGATCATATATCCGGGATTCTTGAGATTATGGATCAAATGAAAAGTGGAGATGGTAATTACTATAATAATCGTATTAAAATTGACCACCTTATCATACCTAGAATTCATACCCAGGAAGAGACCTATCATGAGGTTATAGCACAAGCATATAAAAAGGGAATTAAGCTTATGTACATAGATAAAGGGGATATGATACTAGATAAAGAGCTAGCGATAACTTGCTATCATCCCATAAAAGACTATATTCCAAATACGAAAAACTCTTATTCCTTGGTACTTGATGTTAATTTTAAAAAGTTTAATTTATTATTAACAGGAGATGTAGAAGGTGAGGGAGAAGAGGAATTAATACAGTATTTAGAAGATATGAACAGAGCCAATAAGAATAAAGTAATAAAAGAATATGACATTTTAAAAGTTTCTCATCACGGTTCGAAGTACTCCACACCTGTAAGATTCCTAGAACTTGTAAAACCTAAGTACTCTATTATTTCCTACGGTAAGAATAATACATATGGACATCCACATAAGGACTTGCTAGGACGGTTAAGTGATGCGAGTAGTACAGTAATCACAACTAGTGATTTAGGTGCAATTACAATAAGGTCAGATGGAAATTATATGAGTATAAAAGCATATAGAAATAAGTAATTTGTACTATTATAATAAGAAGTAATTATTTAATTTATAGCTAGATTAAGTGATTTGTTTCAGTTTTTCTTGTCATTCAAGCATATAATAAGTGCTTTGGGGCTATTATTGACAATATAACAGCCCTTTTAACTACTTGCTATTTTGAATTTGCATATTTTCGATTTGTCTTTTTAGAAAGGTTATGGATTCTGAATGATTTTTGTTGATTGGTGCAATACTTGCCCATTTATTAAGATAGTAATCCTCCATAGCTCTTACAATCATAGGTTCTTTCATAATCAAACGAATGGGTTCTTTATCATAATCATTTTTAAATTCACAAAATACGCTATATCTCTCCTTAATAAAATAATTACCATTTATGGATTTTGGAAAATCGCTATGAAATATAAATGCTACATGATAATTAGGGTGTTTTAGTAACATAGCTATTATATTATGTAAACATTCTAGAATATCAATATCGGATACATTAACTTCCCGTATACCACCTAAAGTATATAAGCAAATATGACGATTTTGTATCATATATAGTATGGAATCCATATAGTGTATATCGTAATATTTACAAAAGTATAAATTATGATATTTGATTTGAAGTTGATTCTGAAAATATATAATTGATTTATTTTTTACAATATCATCCAAATCCGTCTGGCTGATTAATTTTTCATATAGTTTAGGTGTTAAGAAAAACATAGAAAAGTCATAATAATAGTTATATTGATTAGTAAAATTGGTATTTATTTGACTTAAATTGTAATTAAAGTCAAAAATCATCTCTTTTGAATAATAAGAAACTAAACTTATGGTATGAGTTTCTAGTACTACATTTACATAATCTTCATAGGCAAAAGCAGCAGCCTTGGTTCTCAAGTAAAAGCAGCATGTAGAAGCAGGTGCATGCTTCTTAGTCGGAAAAAAAGATAATGCCCCAAGCCCTGAGACAATAAAAAGTTCCCTTAGAGTAGTAAAGAGGTCATAATTCTCATAATAGTATATATGTACTTTGCCTGTTTGAAGGATTGGTAGTATAAATTGAATGAACTGATGGGTTATGGGGATGGTATTATTAATTCTTAAAACAATAATTAATTCCCAACCACTCGTTAAAGTTTTAACTAACAGTTCCCTCCACTCAATCAATTTACCATAGGATATAGCTGTTGTGTTGAAACTATTATAGGTCATATAGATCTTTTTATTTTTGTTATAGAAATGACGAATAGCAGATTCCAACAAAGGGATGGAAGCAGTAAAGATAGAATCAATACCATATATGATTTTGTCCTCATTTGATAATCTAGCAACATTACTAGACTCACCATTTGCTCTGAATTTAGAATGTTGTACTTCGTTATTAATTGAGATATGTTCACTATCATTTTGAGTATGAGATGATTGTTCTGTTTTTTTATTTTTCTTACTTTCTATTGAATAGCCTTGGGCCTCATATAGAATCTTTTTTATCTTATCTCTTGATTCATCTAAATCATCTATTTTACAGTATTTATTAATAAAATCCTCTAACTGCTTTTTTTGTATATCATTATGTACTTGTTTGGTTAGGAATGAAGATATATTTTCAATATAAGTTGAATTATATGGAGGAACTCGTTTTCCATGTATCCACCGATTAACAAGTGAGGTGTCAACATTTAACGCCTTTGCTAAGCGACTCATACTTATATCTAAAGTAGTTATAAAAAATTTTAAGCATTCACCAAAGGAGACAATGGTTGTCATAGTATTTCCTCTCAGCTCTAGTTAATTTTAGTCAATGTCAAGTCAATGACATATACAGAACTATAGTAGATTTAATCCTAATATTCACTATAATATTAAATATCTTGCAGCACTTAACATTTTACATTATTTGCGATAATAATGAAAGAAAAATCTAAAATAATCAGGGGGTAATATGAGTACACTTAAGAAAAAGGATAGGAAAAGCAGACTTAGAGGAATAAAATCTAGATTAATATTATTCTTTGCTGCAATAAGTTTAGTATCCTCTCTAACAATTGGAATTTTGGCAGTTCAAATTGCAAGTGATATTGTGGTTGATGATTCTAATAGGTCAATTACATATCTAGCAAAAGAAGCTGCCAAGGTTGAAGTTAGTAGGTTAGAGACAAGAAAAAGAAGTCTAGAAACCATAGTAAATTTAGATGAAATGAAAGGAATGAATTGGAATTTACAAAGACCATTACTAAATAATATTGTAGAAAATTCAATGTTTCTAGAGGTGGGAATCGTTGACTTAGATGGTAATGTTCATTATTCCAATGGAAATATAGTTAAATTAAGTAGTGAAAGTCCGCTTTTAAAAGTATTTGATGGATTTGACAGTACCATCGATTTTACAATAAGTAAAGAAACAGGTGAACTAGCATTACTTCAAGCAATCCCAATTAAAAATAATAATAGAATCGTAGGAGCCTTATTAGGTCATAGCGATGGGAAAGCATTAAGTGATATGGCTTCTGATGTTGGATATGGAAAAGAAGGGTATGGTTATATGGTAGATGGGAATGGTACAGCCATTGCTCACTCTAATATAGAACTTGTACTGAATCGATTTAATCCAATTGAAGCTGCAAAGGATGATAATAGCCTTGAATCACTTGCTAAGGCTTTACATGAAATACTAGATAGTGATGAAGGAGTAACTAGTTATTCCTATAATGGCGGTGAACAATATGTTGGATACTCTAAAATAAAAGGAACCGATTGGACTTTTGTTTTAGTTGCAAGTCGAAGTGAAATACTATCCTCCATACCATTACTTCGTAATACTATATTTATTATTGCAAGTATTGTACTAGCGTTCAGTATAGGGTTAACCTATATTATTGGTAATTCTATTACAGGACCTATTATTAAAACCGTCGCCTTTGCAAAAAATGTCTCAGAACTTAACTTATCAGAAAATATACCTAATAAGTTTTTAAGAAAGCAAGATGAAGTAGGTACTCTAGCGAATGCATTACAAGCAATTATCAGTGGTGTTAGGAACATAATATTTGAGATAAATAATTCTACGGATTTACTTAGTGCATCTTCCGAAGAATTAACTGCTACTGCAAGTCAAAGTGCAAATGCAGCACAAGAAGTTGCAAAAACAGTAGAAGAGATCGCTGATGGTGCGTCTCAACAAGCAAAACACACAGAAGATGGATTTATGAAAGCAAATCATCTTGGACAGACCATAGATAATGTTCAGATGTATATAAAGGATGTAAATACATCTTCAAGGCAAGTTACACAAGTAGTTGAAGAAGGGTTAGTTGAAGTAAGTAATCTTGATAATATTACGAATGAGAGTATTGAGGCGATTAATGAAATATATAATGTAGTAATAAAAACCAATGAAAGTTCAGATAAAATAGGTGAAGCAAGTAATGTAATAAAATCGATAGCTGCACAAACTAATTTGCTATCATTAAATGCCGCAATTGAAGCAGCTCGTGCTGGAGACGCTGGTAAGGGTTTTGCAGTGGTAGCAGATGAAATCAGGAAATTAGCAGAACAATCTGAAAGTTCAACTAAAGTGATTAATGATATTGTCTTTGAGTTACAAAAGAATATTAGTGATGCAGTAGAAACGATGAAGAGAGTAACGGATATATCAAGAGAACAAGCCAATAGCGTAATAAACAGTAAAGATAAATACCATTTAATTGCAAAAACGATGGAGGACTCAATAACTGCTGTAACGAAGCTCAATGATTCTGGTGAGGCAATGATTCGTGTTAGAAAAGATATCTTAGAAGTATTAGAAAATTTATCTGCAATAGCCGAGGAAAATGCAGCCGCAAGTGAAGAGGCTTCTGCGGCTACAGAAGAGCAAACCGCTTCCATTGAAGAAATTGCTGGTGCAAGTGATAGTCTAGCTGAACTAGCTTCAAAGTTACATAGTTTAGTTGAAAGATTTCAATTATAAATAGTAAGAATAAATCATAAAGCGGGAGAATGAATGAATCAAATTAAGGTTTTAGTTATTACTAGATATCAAATGTTAGGTGAAAGCTTAAAAAGTCTTCTTGAGTTAGATGATAATATATACTTAATTGATAGGTGCAATGATGATGAAAACTGTTTAGAGTATATTGATAGAATGAAACCTGATGTGGTTGTATATTGTATCGTAAAAGAAATTACTAGCTTACTATATCGAGTTATAAAACACAGTTCTAAAATAATTTTACTATCTAACTTGATTGATCATATATCAATAAAGAAGTCCATGGTTTTAGGTGCTGATGGATATATTATACTAAATTCTGAATTTTCAATATTACAGAAAGCTATTTATGCAGTAGTTAATCAGGATGAAAATTTACAAAAATCATTACCCTGTATATTTAATAATAGTAAATGGTTAAATAAAAATAAGTTATATTCAAAAAGAGAGTATCAAATCCTTGAACTTATTTCGATTGGTATTGATAATAAGGAAATTGCTGAACTGTTTAGTATTAGTGAAGTAACCGTACGAATACATATATCAAATTTACTTAAAAAGACAAATTGTAGTTGCAGAAATCAATTAATCATATATGGAATAAAGCATAGCAATGTGATTTCTAATAGTATATATTAAGTAAAGGAGTATTCGAAAAAGTATTTATAGCATAATTAGCTTAAATTAAAGAGCTCTATAGCAAGTGTTACACCACTTGCTATAGAGCTTTGCTCATTATATAAGAAATTAATAAAATATAGATTGACAATTGGGTTAGTATGGAGTATTCTAATTTTATAGCACCCCAGGGGGGTATGGTGTATACATTCTATTAAAAGGGTAATAATATAGTTGAAGTTACCTTCAAATCAAAATATAAAGGAGACGATTATGAATCAGAAATTTAATGTTGAGGGTATGACTTGTTCTGCTTGTCAAGCATCTGTTGAAAAGACTGTTACAAAGCTTAATGGCGTGAATCAAGTAACGGTTAATCTTTTATCTAGAAGTATGATGGTTGATTATGATGAGTCTGTTATAAATAATCAAGTAATAGTAGATTCTGTAATTGCTGCAGGTTATGATGCTTCTGTTTTTGTAAAAGGACAAAAAGGTATTAATAATAAGGAAGCAGAAGTTGATAAAGTGCAATTAGAATTAAAGGAAATGAAATTTAGAATAATCATATCTACTATATTCTTAGTTCCTTTACTATATATAGCTATGGGTCATATGATGAAGTTCCCACTTCCTGATTGGATTCATGGAATGGAAAATGCAATTACATTTGCATTTATACAGTTTTTATTAACCTTACCTATTGTGTATGTGAATCGCAAGTATTTTATCGTTGGATTTAAGACTTTATTCCACGGTTCCCCTAATATGGATTCATTAATAGCCATAGGTTCAACAGCTGCAATATTATATGGTATATTTGCTATCTTTCGAATTGGATATGGACTAGGACATAATGATATGGACAGTGTCATGCATTATACCATGGACTTATATTTTGAATCTGCTGGTACCATACTTACCCTTATTACCTTAGGTAAGTACTTAGAAGCAAGATCAAAAGGCAAAACCTCGGATGCAATTAAAAAATTAATGGATTTAGCTCCAAAAACTGCTATGGTAATACGAAATGGAATTGAATACGAAATTCCTGTTGAGGATGTAGTAGTGGATGATATAATTATTATTAGACCTGGTCAAAGTATACCAGTAGATGGTATTATTATAGAAGGTAGTTCCTCCATTGATCAATCTGCCTTAACTGGTGAGAGTATACCAGTTGAAAAAACAGTGGGTGATGATGTTATTGCAGCTACCATTAATAAGAATGGTTCCTTTAAATTTAAGGCAAAGAAAGTTGGCGATGATACTACTTTAGCTCAAATAATCCAACTAGTTGAAGATGCAGGTGCATCAAAAGCTCCAATTGCAAAGATGGCTGATAAAATAAGTGGTATATTTGTACCAAGCGTTATCATTATAGCGATTATTGCTACAGTTGTATGGTTAATACTTGGTGCTAGCTTTGAATTTGCATTATCAATTGGAATAGCAGTATTAGTTATATCTTGTCCTTGTGCACTAGGTCTAGCCACACCAGTAGCGATTATGGTTGGAACGGGCAAAGGTGCTATGAATGGTATTCTAATTAAATCTGCTGAAGCTCTAGAGATTGCCCATACAGTAAATACGGTTATTCTTGATAAAACAGGTACAATTACAGAAGGAAAACCACAAGTTACAGATATACTTACATTTGGGAATATGAAAGAAGATGAACTCTTAGCTATTGCAGCTTCCATGGAAAAACCTTCAGAACATCCATTAGCTGATGCAATTGTAAATGAAGCTAGTAAACGAAACTTAAATCTAAAAGATACAAAAGATTTTACAGCAATTTCTGGAAGAGGTATTATAGCTAGCATAGAGGATAAGGTTTATTATGCAGGTAATTTAGCGTTAATGAATGAAAATAATATCATCACAAGTGCAGTAAATGAATCAAGCGATAAGTATGCAAATGAAGGAAAAACTCCATTGTATTTTGCAGATAGTAGTAATATACTTGGAATTATAGCAGTTGCCGATGTAGTTAAGCCAACAAGTAAGAGAGCAATTGAAGAGTTTAAACATATGGGCATTGATGTAGTTATGTTAACAGGAGATAATAAAAAGACTGCGAATGCAATTAAAGAGCAATTAAAGATAGATAGAGTAATTGCGGAGGTGTTACCTCAGGATAAGGAAAGTGAAGTAAGACAGCTTCAAGAAGCTGGTAAGAAAGTTGCTATGATAGGTGATGGAATTAATGATGCACCAGCACTAGCTCGTGCAGACGTGGGAATTGCTATTGGTGCTGGTACAGATATAGCAATTGAATCAGCCGATGTAGTTTTAATGAGAAGTGATTTATTAGATGCTGTAACTGCAATTCAGTTAAGTAAAGCAACAATAACGAATATAAAAGAAAACCTGTTTTGGGCATTCTTTTATAATACCATAGGTATTCCACTAGCAGCAGGTATTTTTTATGGAATATTAGGCTGGAAGCTTAATCCTATGTTTGCGGCTGCAGCTATGAGTCTAAGCTCTGTATGTGTAGTAAGTAATGCATTAAGGCTTAAATTCTTTAAGCCGAAATTTAAATAGTTTTAAATAAAAGATTATAGTAAAATAAACGAAATGACATAACAGCTAAATTTTGAAATTGAAGTTATCTACCTAAATCATTAGCAAAATATATTGATAATTATAAAAGCATGAAGGAGATTTAATATGAAGAAGATAATAAATGTAAATGGAATGTCTTGCGCTCATTGCCAAGGAAAAGTAGAAAAAGCCCTAAATAGTATCGAAGGTGTGGAAGCTAAAGTAAATCTTGATAAGAAAATCGCTACTGTAAAATTAAATGGAAGCGTTAGTGATGATGTGTTAAGAAAAGCAGTTATTGATGCAGGATTTAGTGTAGGTGAAATTGAAGAAAAGAAGGGCTTATTTGGCAAATAAGATGTAATCTATTAATGGTGTGGTAACATATCAAATTATTCTATATTGTAGAAGAGGATAAGCAATATAAGTAAGAAAGAGGATATGAATGAGAGCAGACAAAACGAAAGTAACAAGGCTTCTTAAAACTGCAAGAGGTCAGCTTGATGGATTATTAAAAATGGTGGAGGAGGATCGATACTGTATCGACATTTCAAACCAAATAATGGCGACTCAAGCTATCTTAAAAAAAGTCAACAATGAGATTATTCATGCTCATCTTGGAGCTTGTGTGAAAGAAGGTTTCTTAGAAGGAAAAGAAGATGAGAAATTAGATGAAATCGTAAAATTAATAGATAAATTAACGAATTAAGATTTGCAATAAATATTTACTTTACTATATGATTTAAGGACAATGAAAAGGATAAATTTTCATTGTCCTTTATTTAATGAATGGATATATTTTATAATCAACTTTAGAAGGATAATCATAGTGTAAATTCTACTAATTTATGGTATATTATAGGAAGAAAGAAAGCTCATTTTTATTAAATTGGTCGAATATTAAATAGACCTATGCGTAAACTATAAATATATTTAATTTTTTCTTAATTTTTTTAAATTAGATTTCATTCTTAAAATACATATGATATAATTGTTCGGTATTTGACAATTAGATCTGGCAATCGCCATCTAATAGAAATAATTGGTAACACAATTATAGGAGAGATAAGCATGGATAGAAATCAAAATGACAGAAATGAAAGAAATGAGAGAAACGACAGAGTCAGACAAGTAGAGACGCGCACCAATAGAAATGAATGGGATGATCTTTCTAATAAATTGGGCAATGGTATGGCAGATATGGAAGTTGAAGATTCCTTTTTAAATGATGTGAATGCTTCCTTGGCTATGCAAATTAGCAAAGAAATGGAGGAGCATCTAACGGGTACGAATGAGAAAAAACATAAGAAAAAGAAATACAAAGGGTTAAAAATATTTGGAATTGTGTTCTCAATATTTATGGTATTATCAGCACTACTTTTATTTACGAGTGGTGGAAGAAGAATTGTAATTAATATTGCAGGTAAATATATTTATGATAAATTAGATTATGATCAAACACCAAATGATAATACAGATAAAAACGTAGATAAAGGACCAACAGAAGTTGTAATCGTTGATGACGTAGTGAATGTATTGTTATTAGGTGTAGAAGAAATAGGCGGTGCATCCAATACAGATAGTATTATGATAGCGACTATGAATACCAAGGATAAAACAATGAAATTAACATCTATTATGCGCGATTTATACGTGGATATACCAGGTTATAGTAAGAATCGTATTAATTCCGCATATGCCAAAGGAGATATCGATTTATTATATCAAACGATTAAACTTAATCTAGGCATTAATTTAGATGGTTATGTATCAGTTAATTTTGAATCATTTGAAAAAATAGTTGACTTAATTGGTGGTATCGAGATTACCCTAACGAAGGGAGAAGCTAATTACTTAAATACAACCAACTATATATCAAATCCAGCATATCGTAATGTTGTAGCTGGCACACAGATTATGAATGGTAATCAAGCCTTAGGATACAGCCGTGTTAGAAAGGTATCTACTGGTTCTGAAAACAATGATTATGGTAGAACCCAACGACATAGAATTGTTATGAATGCAATATTTGAAAAAGTAAAGACTAAGAATGTAATTCAACTTGGTTTACTTATGAATAATATTTTAACGAATGTGAATATTAAAACAGATATAACGAATAAGCAATTTAATCGCTATTTAGAAGAAGCAGTTAGTTTAAAGGTAAGTTCACTTGAAACTTACAGAATACCATCCGATGGTACCTTTGATAATATTAAAGTTAAGATGGGTAAATATAATCAAGATGTTCTTCAACCAAAAGACTGGTCTTTAACTAGAAAAGAAATTAGAGAGTTTATATATGGGGCAGAAGATTCGACTACAACTGTAATAAAATAATGAGCAAGTAAGAGTTAATTAGACAAAACTAGTTAACTCTTTTTTATTTCTTTAGAAATTAGGTCCTATGAAATAAAACCACTCCGTGAGGATGTACACGAATAGCTTAGGAAGTAATCGCATAAATGCGATGCATAAATGCGATGCATAAATGCGACGCTTTGCGGTGCGAGAGTCTTACTTGGTAGACTTTTGTCCTATGAAATTAGGAACTTAATGGTAGAAATTATAGATATAACTTGAATATGTAGTATAGAAGTGATAAGCTAAAGTTAATTATTTAACTAATAAATATGAGATTAATGGAGGCTTAGTATGCTTGTAATTAAGAATTTTAGTAAATCATACAAAGGTGGTAAATTAGCTGTAGATAATTTATCTCTTGAAGTTAAAGCAGGTGAGATTTTTGGCTTTATCGGGCACAATGGAGCTGGGAAGACAACTACATTACGTTCTGTAGTTGGAGTATTGGATTTTAAAGAAGGTGATATCTTAATAGATGGAGTTTCTATTAAGAAGGAGCCAGAACGCTGTAAAAGTGTAACAGCTTATATCCCAGATAATCCAGATATTTATGAGCATCTAACAGGGATACAATACATTAATTTTATTGCTGATATCTATAAAGTTCCTGTGAAAGAAAAGGAAGAAAGAATTCATCTTTATAGTGAAGCTTTTGAGTTAACCAAACATTTAGGAGATATGA
>JAFAEB010000308.1 GCA_023424235.1 Bacillota bacterium | reverse complement strand
AATGGTGGTCATGTATTTCCATGTGCTCTTACAATAGGAACCTATGCAGTTGTGAGAAAAAGAGAAGATAGAAAATTACGTTTCTATTCGATGAATTTTGAAGAGCTAGGTATAATTGAGAGTGATATAGACAGTTTAGTAAACGTAAAGGATCATGATTGGGCTAATTATCCAAAGGGTGTAATATGGGCTTTTGAACAAAATGGTTATGTGGTTGATAGTGGATTTGATGTGCTTATATTTGGTAATATACCAAATGGATCAGGCTTATCTTCTTCTGCCTCTTTAGAAGTTTTAACTGGATTTATTTTAAAAGAGCTATTTAGTTTTGATATTGATATGATTAAGATAGCACTAATTAGTCAACAAGCTGAGAATAAATTTATAGGTGTAAATTGTGGAATTATGGACCAGTTTGCTATCGCAATGGGAAAAGAAAATCATGCTATTTTTCTTGATACTGCTACCCTCCATTACGAATATGCACCACTTAAATTAGAGGGTATTAAAATTGTAATTGCAAATACCAATAAACGTAGAGGGCTTGGTGAGTCAAAATACAACGAACGAAGAAGCGAATGTGAACATGCATTAGAGGAATTAAAAAAGGTGGTTGATATTAAATCATTAGGTGATTTAAGTGAAGAAGAATTTGAAAAATATAGCCATGTTATTCATAGCGATATTGAAAGAAAACGTGCAAAACATGCGGTATATGAAAATCAACGAACCATAAAAGCGGTTAAAGCATTACAAGATAATGATCTTACAGAGTTTGGTAGATTAATGATAGCATCCCACAATTCTCTACGTGACGATTATGAAGTAACTGGTAATGAATTAGATACTCTCGTAGATGCAGCATTAAAACAAGAGGGTGTAATTGGTTCTCGTATGACTGGTGCAGGTTTTGGTGGTTGTACTGTAAGTCTTGTAAAAGAAGAATCAGTAGATTCTTTCTTAATAGAAGTAGGTAAGGAATATCTTGAAAAGATAGGTTATGAAGCTACCTTCTATGTAGTAGATGTTGGTAATGGTCCATCTTATCTATAGGTAATGGGAGAAGTGTATTTTTGCAAAGGTAGTAATACATGTAATAATTATAAAATTGAAATGATAAAAGAAGCAAATGTATTGGTAGGTTATAATTTTTTTGAAAGAAGAGGACAGTATGACAGTATTAGTATTAGGCGGAGCTGGCTATATAGGCTCACACACAGTGTATGAATTAATTGATAAGGGGCAAGATGTAATCATTATCGACAATCTAGAAACAGGATATGAAAAAGCAATCCACAAAAATGCTAGATTCTATAAGGGAGATATAAGAGATAAGGCTTTTTTAGAAGATGTTTTTAGTAAAGAAACCATCGATGCAGTAATTCATTTTGCTGCGAATTCATTAGTAGGTGAAAGTATGACCAATCCACTTAAATATTATGATAATAATCTTTGTGGAACCAAAGTATTATTAGAAGCAATGATTAAGTTTGGAATTAATAATATCGTATTTTCATCCACCGCTGCAACTTACGGAGAACCTGAAAGTATACCAATTCTTGAAACGGATCGTACCAATCCTACCAATGCATATGGTGAAACCAAATTAGCAATGGAAAAAATGTTTAAATGGACGGGCCATGCTCATGGACTACGTTATGTATCACTTAGATACTTTAATGCATGTGGTGCTCATGTTAGTGGACAAATAGGTGAAGCGCATAATCCAGAGAGTCACCTTATTCCTCTTATTTTACAAGTTCCAAATGGTAAGAGAGAGTTCATTAGTATATTTGGTGATGATTATAATACAAAAGATGGTACATGTATAAGAGATTATATCCATGTAACAGATCTAGCAAGTGCACATATTTTAGCGGTAGAATATTTAGTTGAAGGTGGAGAGAGTAATATCTTTAATTTAGGCAGTGGTGTTGGCTATACAGTAAATGAAGTAATTGAAGCTGCAAGAAAAGTAACAAATCATCCAATTCCAGCTAAAGTAGAACCAAGAAGAGCGGGAGATCCTGAAAAATTAGTTGCTTCAAGTCAAAAAGCGAGAGAGATTCTTAAATGGAATCCAGTACACGAAAATATTGAAGAAATCATTTCTTCTGCATGGAAGTGGCATAAGGCACATCCTAATGGTTACCAATAATATCGAGACAGCATGGCTAGAAAGAGGAATTATGATAAGTAAATATATAAAAGCATTAGTTGAATATGGTATTAAGACGAATTTAATACAAGAAGCTGATAGAATCTATACTACAAATGCATTACTAGAATTACTGGATATAGAAGAATATGAGGATGTTAATATAGAGGAGCTAAAATCTCTTTCCTTAGAAAACATTCTATCTCATCTATTAGATTATGCATATGAACATGGTTTAATGAAAGAAAACAGTATTGTCTATAGAGATTTATTTGATACAAAAATTATGGGGGCTCTCGTAGATAAACCATCTACTATTATAGCAAAATTTAATGATTTATATAAACAAGATCCTACGACAGCAACGGATTATTATTATAAATTAAGCATGGATTCTGATTATATAAGACGCTACCGTATTAGTAAAGATATAAAATGGGTTACTAAGACAAAGTATGGAGATTTAGATATTACCATAAATTTATCGAAGCCTGAAAAAGACCCAAAAGCAATTGCGGCTGCTAAATTAAAGCCACAAAGCGGATATCCAAAATGTTTGCTTTGTAAAGAGAATGAAGGATATTCTGGTAGAGTCGACCACCCTGCTAGACAAAATCATAGAATTATACCAATCGAGATAAATCATTCACCATGGGGATTTCAATATTCACCCTATGTTTATTATAATG
>JAFAEB010000287.1 GCA_023424235.1 Bacillota bacterium | reverse complement strand
ATCTTGAACCACATCCCTAGATACAGAATATTATATATTACGACACTATGAAAGGAGCACCAATTATGTTTGTCTGCTTTTTATTTACTTTATACAATCCGCCTTTAACCCTTATATTTACTGTACTTTCCACATTATCGATTACAAAAATTACAATAGTATCGGTTAGTTTGTTTGTAGTTTTTTTAACTTACCTTTTCTTCCTAGTTTACAAAAAACAAAGATATAATGGGTCTAATATTGATAAAAATTCACCATTAATGACAGTGCTAGATATAAATCCAGTTAAGGCATCAGACCTAATAACCATTAACTTAGAATCTAATCAAGAAGTGACCAGTGATATAGCTGCTAGCGCTACGATCGAATCAATCACAGAAGAAACCAGCGATTTAACTACTAGCACTACGATTGAATCAATAACAGAAGAGTCCAGCGATTTAACTACTAGAACTACGATTGAATCAATAACAGAAGAGTCCAGCGATTTAGCTACTAGCACTACGATCGAATCAATCACAGAAGAGTCCAGCGATTTAACTACTAGCACTACGATCGAATCAATAACAGAAGAGACCAGTAATTTCATTACAACAACTAGTTTAAGTGTAGGTAGTGAATTAAATGATTCTTTGTATGCAACTAGTTTCCTATCCAACTCCTATCAGGAACCTTCGTTTTTTACAGAAATGAATGAAAGACAAGTCATGGAACTTAACCGAGATTTAGAACCATTTGGATTTGCCTATTACCCTAAGGAGGATTATTTTTATTCCAATATGAATTGTTGGCAACGTTCCTGTGGCTATTGTAGGCTTTATGATGAAGCATGTGCAACCCTTAGTATGATAATTGATTGTGAACCTATCTACTTTGATTATGATGGTAGAAAGTGGCTAATTGAGTTATGGAAAGGACAATATGGTTTAAATACAGGCTGTGAAATCGGTGTTTACAATACCAGCGAGCAAGAACCGATTATTGACTTACCTGGCGTGTTTAATGGGTATTTTTTTAACTGCGCGAAAGACGAGGATCATTTATTAATAAAATTCACACTTAAAAAACATGGGAAAATATTAGTTACTCGAAGCGAGAAACATTGGTGGTTAACTGCTTTTAAACTTGGAGAATTTAGTCATCCAAAAAACTTGATAATGAATTGTGAAATAACATTAAAAGATCAAGCAATGCTAAATGCTTTTCTTATGGGTCTTGGTCGTGCTGGTTATGACAGAGGAGAATATAGTGTAAATGGGTTAACTGTTCGATTAACCTTTGACGAGCCAAAAACAGAGCAACCTGCTACCCGTACTCCAATTATTGAATTTATAATGCAAACCAATAATAAAAATAACTGTGAAGCATATCAATATGCTACTAGAAAATTTGATAACCCAATAGATAAAATTGAATCCATTAAATCAGATGCACCTAAATTATATCGTAAAATTATTAATGTTGGTAATTCTTCCTCCTTATTCGATAACTACAAGACGATTAAGAAGTTTACTGACCTTAAAATCATGGAACACAATACAGAAACTATGCATATGAATGAATAAGCATAGTTAGGAAGGAGAACTAGATGTTTAAGTCTATAGGTTTAACTAGTATCTTCCAATCTGCGATTGAATTACCATATGATAATCAATCAAAATTTGTTATTATGAGTGATTGTCACCGGGGAGACGGCGACTGGGCAGATAACTTTTCTAACAACCAAAACTTATTCTTTGCAGCTTTAAGCTATTATAATACGGAGAATTTCACTTATATTGAATTAGGTGATGGTGACGAACTTTGGGAGAATAGAGATTATAAACGTATCATTTCTATTCACAGTGATGCATTTTGGTTGATGTCTAAATTCTTCAAAGATAATCGATTGATAATGCTTTATGGAAACCATGATATTATTAAAAGAAGTCCTAAATTCGTATCTGCAACTTGCAGCTCATATTTTGATGAAGGTAAAAAAGAAACTGTTTCATTGTTTCCAAACCTTAAAGTGCATGAAGGTCTCGTATTGAAGCACAGACAAACTGGTCATAAGTTATTTTTAACTCATGGGCATCAAGTTGATTTTTTAAATAATAATATATGGAGAATTGCAAGATTCTTAGTTCGTTATGTATGGAAACCGTTAGAATTAATTGGAGTACATGACCCAACGAGTGCAGCAAAAAATTATGAAAAGAAAATAAAAATAGAAAGAACACTAATGAAATGGTCAAAGGATAATAAGACACTTTTAATTGCTGGTCATACCCATAGGCCAGTCTTTCCCAAAATAGGAGATCCTCTGTATTTTAATGATGGTAGTTGCGTTCATCCACGTTGCATTACTGCACTTGAAATTGAAAATGATTCAATTACGCTCGTGAAATGGACGATTAAAACAAAGAAAAACAGAGTCTTGTTTGTTGGTAAAGTTATTCTTGAGGGACCAGTAAAAATTGAGGATTTGTATAAGGGAATTAAATAATAAACCAAAAAGGCTGATACAAATACAACTCATAAGTTTATAACGATTAAGTTATCAACTTATGCATGTATTCTGTATCAGCTAACTATTATAAACCTTTATTTAAAATATAATCATATGCTTTCTTTATCATATTTTGGTGTGAACTTTGTTTCACATTACTTGAATGCGTTCTACTATTCTCAAAGTGAAGATCCATTACTCCATTCGCACCATTATTTTTAACAGCATCTAAGTTTTGTCCAGTACCATAATTATTACTTCGATTACTAACAACTTTTTCAGCCGGTTTTGAGTCTAAACCTGCATGAGGCATAGACGTCATTGAACCTGCAAGTACATAACCATTCACCTCTACTACAACGGCTCTTCTTTCCCAGCTAAATCCACCCCAAATGTCTTTGATTATATTGGTATCTGCTTTCGTCAGTGGCTCAACATCTGCATGATTTGTACCAAATGTTCTTTTAACTGTAAAGGATTTTCCAGTATCAACATCTGTAATAACAGCGTTTTGTCCACGTTTCCATATATGTATAACTTCACTAAACCAATCTAAATTATGTGAATCATCCTTAACAATGGTTGCACTTAATACTTTTCGATTATTTAGAGCTTTCTTTGTTGCATTTCCAACGATTCCATCTGATACAAGTCCGTTATCCTTTTGAAATTTAATTACTGCTTGTCTTGTTATCGTACCATAATATCCAGTAACATTCGCTCCCTTAAAGTAACCTAGATTCTTTAATTGAGTTTGCACTTTTTTTACTTCAGAGTTTCTGGTACCAACCTTTAATAGTGCCGCTGATGAGTGAATAGGATTTAGTAAAATAGAACTTAATAAACAACCAATAATTAATTTTTTTATATGTATTACTTTCATAATATAACTCTCTTTCTTAAAACCGATCGCGCGTTACTTATGTTCTTAATATTTACATTAGCTTATGTCAAATGTAAATAAGTATGTTTGAACAAAGAGTATTATATTACATATTCTTTAACTTGTCTAGTTGTTTCGTAATATTTACGTAATAATTTATTAATTATTCGTTCATATATTTACTGATTATGACAAAGGTGGTTATAAGTGGTATATTCAATGCTATTATGTAGAAATTAAGGAAATATATAGTACAATTTCCTAGATTATATACATTATTTATGATTAATATCATTTAATAATTTTGTAACAATTTGAACTTATTTTTATGGTAATCTATTATCTTCTCCATTTTCAATTTACTAAGTTCTCGTGATAGCGCACTTCGATCTACACATAAATAATCTGCTAACTCATTTCGATTTAAATCAATTAAGAATTCTCCTCCTTCTTTCCCCTTCTTCTTTGCTTCTAATTCCAAAAATAAAATTATTTTTTCTCTTATAC
>JAFAEB010000281.1 GCA_023424235.1 Bacillota bacterium | reverse complement strand
GGCTCTCCCAATTGCAAGCATTTGTTGTTCACCACCAGAAAGAGTGGATCCTATTTGCTTTTTACGTTCCTTTAACACTGGAAAATAATGATATACTCTTTCAAAATTCTTTTGTAAGGTTTTTTTATCTTTAACTGTGTAAGCACCAGTCATAAGATTTTCTTCCACTGTTAGTTCTCTAAATATCTGTCTTCCTTCCGGAGATTGAATGATTCCTTGAGCCGTTATTTTATGTGGCTGTAATTTTGTTATATCTTTTTTAGCAAATAAAATACTTCCTTCCTTAGCATCAAGTACACCAGATATTTTTCTTAAAATAGTAGTCTTTCCAGCTCCATTTGCTCCTAAAAGTGCAACTATCTGTCCTCTACCAACTCTTATATTTGCTCCTTTTAATGCTTCTATAATACCGTAGCTAACAGTAAGATTGTTTATGCTTAACAATGCATCTGTCAATTAGTCGTCCCCCTTTCCTAAATAAGCAGATTGTACTTGCTCATTTGCTTGGATTTCAATAGGAGTTCCAACACAGATTTGTTTTCCAAAAGAAATAGCACAGATTCTGTCACAAAGATCCGTAACAAATCTCATATCGTGCTCTACTAAAAGTATGGCACATTTGAATTTATCTCTTATTTCTTTCACTAGCTCTGTTAAGGCTAAGGTTTCTGAATCGTTTAAACCAGCAGCAGGCTCATCTAATATAATGAGTTTAGGATCACACATTAAGGTTCTTGCAAGCTCAATCTTTTTTAATACACCATAAGGTTGCCCTGCAACGTATTGATCTTTAATTTGATACAATCCCATAAAGGTAAGAACTTCTTCTGCTTTTTCTCTTAATCTTGCTTCTTCTTTCTTTGCACCTTTTAGCTTAAGAATCTGACTAACTAAGGATGCCCTAAACTCAATATGGGCTCCAACTAGGACATTATCAATGACCGATAATTCTTTGATTAGCTCCACGTTTTGAAAGGTTCGAACTAACCCCTTATCTATAATTTCATGGGGTTTTTTATTTACTAAGTTTATTACTTCATTCCCTTTACTTCGAAATATTACATTACCCTTATCAGGCTTATAAAACTGAGTGATACAGTTGAATAATGTGGTTTTCCCAGCACCATTTGGTCCTATTAGACCAAATATTTCTTTTTCCTTTATATCAAAAGATATGGCGTCTACTGCTTTTAATCCGCCAAAAGCAATTGAGATATCCTCAATAGAAAGTACCACATCATTTGCTAATGTCACATTACTTAGTTCCTCTTTCCTACTCACCCTATCCCTCCTTACTCATTTGCTTTTTGATACGTTTTACTTTTAAGTTGTTCCATAAATGAATAAGTCCTGCTGGATACAGTAAGATAACTACTATTATTAATACCCCATTAAAGATGTAAGCTAATCCATCAATTTGACCGATAACAGGAATATTTTTAAGTACTAAATCTGGTACACCAAATACAACAAAGGCTCCTAGTATCGTTCCTGGAATGGAGCGCACCCCACCAATTATAATAACGGCTAGAATATTAAGGGAGAACAACAAGGTCCAAGCGTTTGGATAGGTATATTTCACAAAGTGAACATATAATACTCCACCTAATGCTGAATATCCTACTGCTATAGCAAAGCTTATAAGGCGGTAACGATAAATATTGATACCCATTGCCTGCGCCGCAGCTTCACTACCTCTCATGGTTGATAAAGCTCTTCCTGTATAGCTATTAATAAAATTATGAGTGATAAACATAACCGCAATTAGGAATATTACGATTAAGATAAATGTAGTATTTCTATTTAGTTCAAGAAAACCTAACAATTTAGGATAACTTGCATTTTTTCCAGAAAATCCATTGGTAATCACATCAAATTCTACGAACACTTTTCTTAAAATCTCAGAGATTACTAAAGTGGCAATTGCTAAATAAAATCCTTCAATTCTTAAGGAAACAAGTCCAGTAAGTACACCAATAATCATAGGTATTGCTACTGAGATTAGTAAGGATAGCTCAAAGGGTAGATTTAGGTCCGAGGTGAAAAAGGCAGCAAGGTAAGTACCTAACCCCATAAATCCAGCTGTTCCTAGAGATACAAGTCCTGAATATCCGATTAAAACGTTTAACCCGAGTGCTACAATGGAGTAAACCAAAATACTAGCGATAATGGTTAGAATAGAGTATCCTAGAACACCCATATTCACCAGTAAAGGTAGAGTCATTAATATAATTCCAAATATGATATAGTAGCTATAAGGGCTATGTTTCTTTAATACATTTAATATCTTGTTTTTGCTCATTCTAAGCCCTCCTATACCTTTTTCACTATTTTCTTGCCAAACAGTCCATTTGGTTTAAATAGTATTAAGGTTAATATCATTATATATAATATGGAATCACTCCAGATAGAGGATATGTAAAAGGATATTAGGTTACTAGCAAAGCCAATAATATAAGCCGCAATAACAGGACCGTAAAAAGTTTGGAATCCTCCTAGTACACAGGCAAGTAAGGCAATTACTTGAACTCCGTCCATCATAGATAAATTAACACTAGTTGTAGGTGCAATCATAAGAGCTGCTAAGGTTCCAAGTGCTGCAGCAATTGCCCAAGAAGCCATGGTTATTAGAGGTGTTGGAATACCCATCATTCTTGCCACAACATCATTCGAAGCAGTCGCTCGAACAGATAATCCCCATTTACTATTGCCTAGTAAGTAAAATAGTAATAGCATAATCACAATTCCTACTGCTATATTTACAATCGCATTATAGGAAATGGTTGCTCCCATAATACTGTGGTTACCATAAACAAATCTAGGGAATTGCAATGGGTCAGTACCAAAAATCATTGGTGAGACTCCTAAAAAAATCATAATAAGCCCTAGTGTTATAATTTGTTTTGAAACGGGGTGTACCTTCATTGCTTTTGATATAACAATCTTATCCACTAAAACACCTACAACAAAGGCACATACCATACCAAGAATTGCCACAAGCCATGCAGGAAGTCCAGTAGCTAAAAAGATATAGGTTGCTGCAAATGCATTAAACATGCTTATGGTTCCTTGTGCATAGTTTGTTGTATTTGATGTTCGAAAGATGAGGATGATACCTAAAGCAGCAAGAGCATAAATTCCACCAGTTTCTAAACTATTTAAAAGTATTTGTATGAAGATACTCATTCTTACATTTCACCCCATTTAATTACGTTGGCAGCCCACACATAACCTATTCCTGCTGCAATCATTGCTACAACGGTTCCATCCTTTACTTTGCCTTGTTCTAATGCTAAGTGTAAGGACAAAATCTGATCAATCTGACCAATATGTCCATAGTCCTCTAGATATATGGTTTGCTCAGGAGTAAGTCCAAGTGCATTCACCATTTCATTATGACCAGAACGTTTAATATGTAAGATTGATAAATAATCTAACTCTTCTTTTGCTATTCCAGATTTCTCAAAAGCTAAATCGATACATTTATACCAGTTATTCATGGACACTTCATTTAATCGGTTCTTCATTGCAACTGGATCAAGAAGCGTTAAGGATTTGGATGCTTTATCAAGATTTTCCTTCGTAATTGGATTAATCGTTCCTCCAATTTCTACACCAGCTGTTCTTGCAAGAGTTCCATCTGCAATAATATGTGAAGCTAATAATAAGTTCTTATTGTAATTTTTCTTAAGAAGCATAGCACCGCCACCAGCCCCTAGGTTAAACATCATGGACATATCTTTGTTGCTATAATCCACTAAGTCACCATTACGATAACCACCAACCACCATAATGGTATGAGCCTTTTCATCTGCAATTAAGATATCTTTTGCCATTTTAAGAGCTGCTATGGTTGTGGAGCAACGATTTTGAACATCAATCCCCCAAGCATTCACTGCCCCTATTTGACCAATTACATAAAGTGCAGATGTTGTTAATGGATATTCCTTATATTCTTCTCCAACACACAGAACGATATCAATTTCTTCCGCTGACACCTTAGTGTTTTTAAGGCAATCAAGTGCAGCTTTTACTGCCATCTCTTGAGTTCCATCGTTATCACCTGGTATGGTTTTCTTATTAATCCCAAGCTTTTCATAAACTGCTTCCTTTGACCAAACACCATTTGTGGCATTTGCAATCTCCTCAGCAGTCATATATTTATCTGGCAAATAAATACCAGTTCCTACAATGCCAACATTTGCTATCATTTACATTCTCCTTACCTTTTTTAGTACTATAATCTCATTCCACCGTTTACACTTAGGGTGTGACCAGTTATGTATGAGGATTCATTCGATGCTAGGAATAAGGCTGGATAGGCAATTTCTTCTGGTGTAGCAAGTCTTCCAAGCATGGTTTGTTTTGCAAAGCCATCTAATAATTCTTGTGGTACGGTTTTTAATATATCCGTCATGGTGTATCCAGGTGCTATGGCATTAACCCTAACATTTCCACCCTTCATTGCAAATTCCTTAGCCCAAGTTTTTGTAAGTCCAATTACTCCGGCTTTTGTTGCTGCATAATTTGCTTGACCGATATTACCATACTCACCAACAACGGAGGAAATATTGATAATAGATCCTCCACCATTTGCTTGCATTGCTGGCCCTACATGGCGTGTTAAGTTAAATACACCTTTTAGATTAACATCAATAACTAGGTTCCATTGTTCATCAGTCATCTTTCTAGTTAATGCATCTCTAGTAATACCTGCATTATTAACTAGAACATCAATCTTCCCATATTTCTCAGTTACATAATCAAATAACTTTTTGCAATCCTCTACATTCGTAACATTTAACTTATAACCTTCTACATTAGGATTACTGTAAGTTAAGTCCTCCATATCACAAGCAATTACTTTTGCTCCTTCACTTGCATATAATTCAGCAATCGCTTGACCTAAGCCTCTTGCACCACCAGTAACGATAGCTACTTTATCTTGTAATCTCATATTAATAAACCACCTTTCCAAGGTCTGTTTTATAAAAACTACATGTATACATATAATTTGTATTGAACGAACCTGTTAACATATTTTTCATTTTCACTTTAACCCTTTATAAAATTACTTATTATTAAATAAAACTAATAAAAAATGAGCTTTCTTCACATCTACCTTTTATTAAACATTCTTTAAGATTATCGCTGTTCCCATACCACCACCGATACATAAGGTAGCAAGGCCATACTTCGCTTTTGCTTTTAACAATTCATGAACTAGAGTAACCATAATTCGATTACCACTTGCTCCTACTGGATGTCCAAGTGCGATAGCACCTCCATTAGGGTTTATCTTCTTCATAAGTTCATCTTTATCTATGTTATGTTCCTCACATAATTCATGAATTACACCTAAGGTTTGAGCTGCAAAGGCTTCATTCAACTCAATAATATCCATCTCATTTAAGCTAAGATCTGCATCCCTTAAGGCATTACTTACGGCAGGAGTTGGTCCAAGTCCCATAAGCATAGGATCTACTCCACCTTGCCCAATACCAATTACCTCACAAAGAGGTGTAAGATTATATTTCTCAATTGCGTCTTCACTAGCAATCAGCATCATACTTCCACCATCATTTAGTCCAGATGCGTTACCAGCCGTAACGGTTCCATCCTTTTTAAATGCAGGTCTTAATTTACTAAGCTTTTCTAGGTTTGTCTTTCTATTTGGATATTCATCTGTATCAAATAGAACTTCTTCACGACCTAGCATAACTTTTACAGGAACAATTTCATCTACAAATTGCTTGCTATCAACTGCCTTAATAGCACGATTTTGTGACTCTATCGAATACTCATCTTGCTCTTCTCTTGTAATGTTATATTTTTCAGCTATATTTTCAGCTGTAACTCCCATATGTAATCCAGTACCAGCATCGGTAAGTGCATCATATATCATATGATCAAGCATTTTTAGTTCACCCATTTTATAACCATTACGAACTGAGGATGGTAATAAATGAGGTGCATTACTCATGGATTCTACTCCACCTGCAATCACAAGTTCACTGTATCCTGCACGTATTGAAACTAACGCATTCATAACTGCTTTCATACCACTTCCACAAGCAATATTTAGACTGTAAGCAGGTACTTCAATTGGTATCCCACCTTTTAATGCTACCTGTCTAGCTACCCCTTGCCCTTGACCTGCTGGTAAGATATTACCTACTATCACTTCATCAATATCACTAGGATTAATTTTTGTCTCCTCAAGTATGCTTTTTACAAGTACTGCACCAAGTTCAGAGGCTGATGTATTCTTAAGGCTTCCTAGAAAACTTCCAATAGGAGTTCTTTTTGCACTTACTATAAATACTTTCATCATTCCTTCTCCTCCTGTTAAATAATTTGTATATAAACCCTTGTTTATGTTATTACATGAAACATGAATCACCTTTCATGTTTGTAAGCCAATATTATTATATTAATTTTCATTTGTCAATATGTATATTATTTAAAATTCATAAGTTATTTTTTTATCAATCTTGATGGATGTTTTTCCATATTTAATCAATACATATTTAGAAGAACTTAAAAACTTACTATTCTATGCATTATTTTTATTGTTTTTTGGTTATTTTTAAATTCATTCTTGCAATAAAGCTAAATAGGCTATATAATAAACATGAAAGTTGTATCATGTTTTGTATGATATCTTGAACTACAATACAAATTTAGGACTATGTAGTCCTATCATCATGGAGGTGTGTTATTATGGTAAATGAGATTATACGAAAAGAGATAAAAACAGATAGACTAACGATTTCCTACATAGAACAAGGTGAAAAATCCAATAAAGTACTCGTACTTATCCATGGTAACACTTCTTCCAATGTATTTTTCTTAAAAAATATTGAAGTACTTAGCAACGAATTTTATGTAATTGCACCAGATCTAAGAGGTTTTGGTCATACCGAGAAGTTGCCAATTGATGCGACTAGTGGTGTAAGAATATGGAGCGAAGATATTCGCTCTTTTCTTGTAGCTCTTAGGTTAGAATCGAAACCCCATCTTTTAGGATGGTCCTTAGGGGGTGGAATCGTTATGCAATATGCAATCGATTATCCAGATGAAGTAGCGTCTATCTCATTAATAAATCCACTATCACCTTATGGATATAGTGGTACAAAAGGTATAAATGGAAGCATAAACAATGAATATTCCTCTGGTACTGGTGCTTCTTCCACGATCCCTCATTTTGTTGCAGCATTATAAGAAAAAATAACCGATCCTACTAATCCAGTCGCAGCACCATCCGTATTAAAAACACTGTTTGCACCAGATTATAGCTTAGATAATGAATTATCGCATTTGTTCGTTGAAGGAATGCATGATATGGCCATTGGTGAAGACTTTTATCCAGGCAACGCAGTTCCATGTCCTCTTTGGCCATTTATGGCTCCTGGTGATAAGGGTATCTGTAATACAATGTCACCTAAATACACAAACCTATCTTCCATTACTACCCTTTCTAAAAAACCTCCAATTCTGTGGTTACGAGGTGAGAAGGATATGATTGTATCAGATGCATGTATGCTTGACATTGGGTTCTTAGGTTCCCTAGGTTACGTACCTGCTTGGCCAGGTATGGAGGAATACCCTCCACAACCTATGGTATCTCAGACAAGGGCAGTGTTAGATACTTATAAAGCAAATGGTGGATATTATGAAGAATACATATTCCCTAATGCAGGGCATAGTCCGAATATTGAATGTTTTGATGAGTTTAATGAAAAATTGGCGTTATTTATAAGAGAATCTAAGGAAATGTAACTCTAGTCCATTATTCAGGAAATGTATTAGAATAAGATACTAATATTTATTCGTATCGAAAGAGATATATAGTATGATTAGTCCTTATCAAGCGGAGAATAGGTATACATAAAAATAAGCAGAGCACATAACATTCTAGTGCTCTGCTTAGGTTTTTTCTTTTCCCAAAAGATTTATCAATTTGTTCATTTTCCTTCTACTATCTATTACATAGAATAAGGTATCAGGGTATTTTTTATCTAAATTCATTATGGTACATCTTCGAGTTTTAGAAAATTTTTTATAACACTTTTTCATATAGCCGAAAATAATCCAATCCATAACATGAAAGACCTAAATCAACAGTGTCCACATATAAGAAACCACAGCTTTCATATAATTTAATTGCTGGTGTATTTTTCTCATACACATCAAGCCTAATTGATTTCATATGCTCATTCTTAGCAAGTTCAATAGCAAATTCCATTAAATTTTTACCAATCCCATTTTTTAGATATAATGGATGTACCACTAGTGTATGAACTACTAAAATATCAGAATAATCTGCATCAATCATCCAATTCACTTTATGATACCCAGTCTCTGCTTTATGGTTTAATATAATAGAACCTATTATTTTATCTGATTGCCTAGCAACATAAAGTTCACCCTTCTCAATACCATTTGTGGCATCTTGACGAATAGGATACAACCCCTTCTTCCAACCTGGATAATTAATTCCACTTGCAAGATAATCATTTAAATCATCATAAAGCCTAGCAAGTTCATCGATATCTGCTTTATTTCCTTTTTCAATAAATAAACTCATATAGCTGTCCTTTCAATTTAAAAATAAGATGTTAGTTCTTAGATACACATTCGTAATGACTTTCTCTAAAAAAGTTCATCTAGTAAAATATAATACTTAACTTTTTCTTCGTCATACTCTATTCCCAACTCTTCAAAAAATTGACTGCAATAAGCATCACTATGAAAGTTATGCTTTAAAGAACGAACACAAAGGGCAATATCCTGCCACTTATCTCCTATCCCACTTCTGCCAAGATCAATATATCCACTAATTTTATCATCCACTACAAAAATATTTGGTAAACAATAATCACCATGAATCAAAGTATATTCTTCCATTGGTTTGTTCTTAACTAGATAATCATATAATTCTTCAATAGATGAAAAACCATCCTCACCAAAAGTTTCAGGTTCAAACTCATTCATATCTATTAGATTTTTATCAATTCTCTCTTTTGCAAGGCGTAGTTTGTTATCTAATGAATTCACTACAGGGCATTCTATTATTGGTATATTCCATAATATCTTTAACCCATTTACTAAATATCTTATAACTTTATCTGGGCTACTAAGATTATGCTCACTACAGACCATCTCACCTTCAAGTCGACTCATTAATAAATAATTGTACCCTTGTTCACAAAAGCTTTCATATACCATAGGTATTGGTAATTTTCCTTGAAGCCATTGATACATCCTATGTTCATTGTCTGACTCTTCAGATTGTTTCTCAATTTTTAGTACCTTATCAGAAAAGATTATAATACTTGAATCGGAGCAACCTATATTATCTAATTCATATTTTTCATTTACAAGTTGATCCATTAATCGTTTAGGTAATTTCATTTCCTTATCCATGAATCCTCCATAATTTATTGATTATTAGTTGTATTAACACAACGTTCTCGCTTCTTGCTAGTTCTTGGCAGCTATTGCATAGGGAACTTTATTCTAAGGTTATTTTAGACGCCAAAATAGTTCACCCCAAAAACCATCAATATTTTTTATGTATTAACTTAATTATCTATAACTGTTACTTTCTCTCTATTAATAAAATTCTAGCAATATATTAATAAACATTAAACATATAAATTCAATAAATATTAAACATAAAAATTCAACAAATGTTAAACATAAAAATTCAATAAAATTTTAATAGAGGCTGTTTTTCAACAGTCTCTTTATCATTTATATTCTCTATTTATTTCGATATTGCCATTTTCTATATTGCCTTATATTTTACTATCTTATTTTTTATTCTATTTTTTTATTTTATTATCTTATTTTATTATTTTTATTTTATTATTTTTATTTTATTTATTTTGTATAATATTTTTTACTGAGCATTAAAATAATTCTACTCTATTATCTATTATCTA
>JAFAEB010000257.1 GCA_023424235.1 Bacillota bacterium | reverse complement strand
GCTTATATGTTAAATACGTATAAAATCGTTATACCAAAAGTAATCGGTACTGTTATATCTGCAACGATTACAGCATATGGATTTGCAAGATTTCAATTTAGAGGTAAGAAAATGTTCTATGCAATATTATTATCAACTCTTTTCTTACCACAAGTAGTTTTAAATATACCTCAATATCTTTTATTTAGAGATATGGGATGGTTAACTCCAGCACTTAGTTATATGCCATTAATTGTACCAGCATTTTTTGCTACAGATACTTACTTTGTTTTCATGTTAGTACAATTCTTACGTGGTATACCTTATGAACTTGAAGAAGCAGCTAAAATTGATGGATGTAACTCATTACAAACTTTACTATGGGTTATTACACCTGTATTAAAACCATCGATTGTATCTGCAGCATTATTCCAATTTATGTGGTCATCCAATGACTTTATGGGTCCACTTATTTATGTTAAAACTGTATCAAAATACACAGCCTCACTTGGTCTAAGATTATCTATGGATGCAGATGCTGGTTTTGAATGGAATAAAGTCCTAGCTATGTCTATTATAACAATTATACCATCTCTAATCGTATTCTTTGCTGCTCAAAAGCAATTCGTTGATGGTGTAACTGCAGGTAGTGTTAAGGGCTAAATAATAGTAATAGGAGGTTACACATGCAGTTTAAGATTATTTTTCTAACTGCACGTCAAGTGGTTATCGAATTGTTAAATGAAGGTAAATATGAAACTAAGATGTATGATATCATGCTAAATGGCACATACCTTATGAGTAGTAACAAGGTCATTCAAACGATCGATAACCTAAAACCTAAAACAGCATATAGTCTTATTATTAAAAGAACAAATTCAACCTCAGAAGAATTAATATTCTCCACTGAGGATGAATTTGTTACTTTGAATGTAATGGACTTTGGTGCAAAAGGTGACGGTAAGCAGAACGATACTGTATATATACAAGCTGCAATAAGCGCATGTCCGATGAATGGAAGAGTATATATACCAAAAGGTATTTATAAGGTTACTAGTTTATTTTTAAAAAGTAATTTAACACTCGAACTATCAGAAGGTGCAGTTTTATCAGCGATTACTGATAGAACACAATTCCCAATTTTCCCAGGATTAATTGAAAGTTATGATGAAAAAAGTGAGTATAATCTTGGCACATGGGAAGGTAATCCACTCTCTATGTTTTCTGGAATTATAACAGGTATTAATGTATCTAATGTAATTATATGCGGAAAAGGAACGATAGATGGTTGCGCAAGTTTTGATAATTGGTGGAAGAATGCGAAAAAGAAAAATATAGCATTCAGACCAAGAATGATATTTTTAAATCAATGTTCTAATGTAGTAGTACATGGAATTACGGTTAAAAATAGTCCGAGTTGGAATATACATCCTTATTTTTCAAACAACTTAAGATTTATTGACTTATGTGTACTAAACCCGAAAGATTCTCCTAATACGGATGGACTTGACCCAGAATCCTGTAAAGATGTAGAGATTGTTGGGGTTTATTTTTCGTTAGGGGATGATTGTATAGCAATCAAATCTGGGAAAATTTACATGGGTAAAAAACATAAAACACCTTCCGAAAATATAACAATTCGTAATTGCTATATGAAAGATGGTCATGGTTCAATTACGATAGGTAGTGAGATGGCAGGCGGAGTAAAAAATATTTTAGTGAAAGATTGTGTATTTTCACATACGGATCGAGGACTTCGAATTAAGACTAGAAGAGGTAGAGGAAAAGACGGTATCATTGACGGGATTACCTTTGATAACATTACAATGGACCATGTTATGACTCCTATCGTAATAAACTCATTTTATTTTTGCGATCCAGATGGTCATACAACTTATGTAAGGACCAAAGAAGCCTTAGCAGTTGATGAGAGAACTCCTTATATAGGTTCTCTTCATTTTAAGCAACTAGAATGCAATAATTGCCATGTAGGAGCTGCCTTTATTTATGGATTACCAGAGCAAAAAATAGAGGAAGTTATTATGGAGGATGTTTCTATTAGCTTTTGTCAGGAAGCAAAAGAAGATGTACCAGCTATGATGGATGGAATAGAAAAAACATCAAAACAGGGTATATATGCTAATAATATTCGTACACTTAAATTAAAGAATGTATCTGTAAAAGGAGCCATTACGAAAGGATTATTAGATTATAATATCGATAATTTAGTTATAGATAGTAACTCTAGTGAGCAATTAACCAAATAAGTAGTATTTTATGGTTTGTAAAAAAAGTGCTTTGTTGGTATAATAGGTGAAAAAGGATAAGGAGATTACTAGTATGAGAATAGGTATAAGAGCCCATGATATGGAAAAGGCACCAATAGAAACATTGGTTGAAAATATAAGAGCAAAAGGATTTAATTGTACCCAATTAGCATTAAGTAAAGCAATTCATGACTTTAATGTTTCAAAAGATGCAATGACACCGGGTATGGCTTTGTACTTAAAAAAAATATTTGATAAGAATGAAGTAGACGTTGCAGTTTTAGGATGTTATTTAAACATAACAAATCCAGTAAAAGAAGAAAACCAAGAAATTATGGAGATTTACAAAACTCATATTAGGTTTGCTAGTCTTTTAGGCTGTGGAATGGTAGGTACTGAGACAGGAGCTGTGAATCCTGAATATAGATTTGAAGAAGCGAATCATTCCAAAGAAGCATTAGATAGTTTTATTGAGCATGCTAAGGTTGTTGTAGAATATGCTGAAAAGATGGGGGTTATCTTTGGAATTGAGCCAGTTTATAGTCACATTGTTAGTGATATAGAACGTGCAGATAAAGTCTTAAGAGCAATTAATTCACCTAATTTACAAATTATATTAGATCCTGTAAATTTATTATCCATTCACAATCATGAAAAACATGAAGATATTATAAAAGGTGCCTTCCAATTATTCAAAAAAGACATTGCAGTAATTCATGCGAAAGATTATATTATTGAAAACAATAATATTAAAAGTGTACCGTCTGGACAAGGTCAGCTTAATTATAATGTACTATTAGATTTAATTAAGAAGGAAAAACCATTTATTCATGTTTTATTAGAAGATACAAATCCTACGAATGCTATTAGTACGAGAGAATTTGTTGAACAAATGTATGAAAAAATAGTGTAAAGTAAGAGGTTATGTAAGATGACTGTAACAATTAAGGATATTGCTAAGGAAGTTGGGGTTTCCTATTCCACTGTATCACGTGCATTAAGTGGTAATCTTGGTTCAAATTCTAAGGTAAAACAAAAAATACTAGATACAGCAGAAAGAATGGGTTACACACCAAATTTAAATGCTGTAAATTTAAAATTAGCGAAATCAAATACGATAGGCTTATATTTTTCAAATATCAGCAATATGTCTTCTCCATTTATATTACATGATATAGTAAAATCGGTATATAGTAACATAAGTAATTCCTATAATGTAGTTGTAAAGGGTATCGATAGGCATGAACCAAATACATTAAGTTCTGCAAAATATGATGGTATTTTAGTACTGAGCCAAAAGCCAGAAGACGATGAATTTATCGAAGAAGCCATAAGAAAAGAAATCCCAGTTGTTGTTTTTAATCGTGCAGTTTATCATAATGTTACTAATATATTAACGGATGAAGCTAAGAGTGAAAAAGAAGCAATGGAGTATTTAATTGATAATGGACATACTAAGATTGGCGTTATTGAAGGATTACCAACTCTTGCATCCACAAGAGCGAGGCATCGTGGTTGGAAACAAGCATGTATAAACAAAAATATTGAAATCGATTCAATACCAATTGTTACAGGAAATTATCGTATTCAAAGTGGATATCAAGCAGGAAAAGAACTGCTAAAACATGATATTACTGCTATCTTATCTTTTAGTGATGAAATGGCATTTGGTGCAATAAAAGCCATAGAGGAAAAGGGATTAAGAGTACCAGAAGATATATCTATAATAGGTTTTGATAATATAAGTTGGTTGTGTGATACTTTATTTCCATTAACAACAGTAGAAAGAGATATGGGTAAGCTAGCGTCGAAAGCTACAGAACTATTACTGGATTTAATTGAAAATGACAATCAGGACACAAAAAGAATTTATATGGATACTAAAATTGTAATTCGATCCTCTGTTAAAAATATTAGTCAGAATAACTAGAGAAATAAGGCTATTGCAGGTAAATGGAGCAATAGCCTTTTTTTATAATAATAAGTAATTTTTATTGGATTATGACGATAAAAATGGATAATTTACAAAAAATATCTTGATATTTTTATTCATAACGATTATGATTAATAGTAACGCTAAAAAGGAACCGAGAAGGAGGGTACGATATACATCCGTATATCGAAAATTAAAAGTGGAAAAGAAACAGATTGTAACAGATAATAAAAATAGAAATGCTATTATAGTTATCATTTTAGCTATCGTATTACTAAGTGTTTGGATTTTAATTGAAACAATTGGTGGAGGAAAATTCTCCTTCAAAAATAATACAAGCTATAAAATCGAATATATGGAAGCAACCTTTGTAAATGATGAATGGCAAGTTAGCGATACAATTGAATTTGAAAATCTATTAACAGATGGTATTGATACAAAGCATTTTGATGAGTTTAATCTTAATAATATGGAAGCTAATTTGCAGCTAAAGATAAAATTTGAAGGATATGATCCATTTACTCTAGTAGCTGGATATTTTGATGACTTATTTACTGGTAATATTAATGTTACATTAAAAGAAGTTAATAGCGAAGAAGTAGATATTTTTATCAAAGCTAAGAATGGTATAATATCAACAAAAACAACAGATTGTAATGAAAATTATAGAATATATGTGAAAGAAGGATATATCGAATAATCATATAGTTAAAATACATAGTTATGTGCATTCTATATATTGAATATGATAGTAATAGAAGTTAAGTGGTTTTTTACTACTTAACTTTTATTTTTATAAAATATGCTTGTTTTAACCAAAAAAATATATTAGAATAAGTAAAGATTATACAAAATATTATGGATAATAAAGAAAGATGTTGAGGTAGAAATATGACTTTAGTTATTGATGGAAAGCAAATATCTGCAACAATTAAAGACGAACTAAAGGAAAAGGTAGCAAAACTTAAAGAACAAGACAGAAACGTTACCTTAGCAGTTGTTCAGGTAGGTGATGATAAAGCATCTAGTGTATATGTTGAAAATAAAAAGAAGGCATGTGAATATATCGGGATAGCTTCGTTATCCTATAATCTGTCTAATGATGTAACGGAAGAGGAATTATTAGACTTAATTAGTAAATTAAATAATGACGATAGTATAAATGGAATATTAGTTCAGCTACCATTACCAAATCATATTAATGAAGATAAGGTGATTCATGCAATCGAACCAAATAAAGATGTGGATGGATTTCATCCTGCTAATGTAGGTAGATTAAGTATAGGGATAAAAGGATTTGTCTCTTGCACTCCACAAGGTGTAATCGAGTTATTAAAGCGCTCTAATATTAGCATTGAAGGAAAAGAATGCGTAGTGCTTGGTAGAAGCAATATTGTAGGAAAACCTATGGCCATGCTTCTACTACGTGAGAATGGAACAGTTACAATTTGTCATTCAAAAACAAAGGATTTAAAAGAAGTTACAAAACGTGCTGACATCTTGATTGTCGCTATTGGTAAGCCAAAGTATATTACCAGTGAATATGTGAAAGAAGGCGCAGTTGTAATTGATGTAGGAATTCATAGAGGTGCAGATAACAAATTATGTGGCGATGTTGACTATATGGATGTATTTGATAAAGTATCAGCCATAACACCAGTGCCTGGTGGAGTTGGACCAATGACGATTGCAATGCTCATGAATAATTGTGTTGAAAGTGTAAGTCTTTCTTAATATTGTAAATGAATTATTAATGTTATAAGAAATATATTCTAGTTGGAATGTCATAATGTAATGATTAAAAAAGAAATAAAACTAGAAGGGTAACTAAAATGAGGGGTAGAATACTGATTAATAATATTAGAAAAGCTATAAGAAAACATATCATATATGGAATTATATTGGCCTTATTTATGTTAGGAAATAAGCTGACACCAAGGTTATTAGCTCAAAGTATAGAAAATGAGGATACCAAGATAGAGGAAGTCCAATATCAAGGTGATGCAATCAATGATGGTGAGCAATTAGAAGAAGCTGAGGAAATTGTATTTGTTCCAAGTACTGTAAAAGGTCCCATATTTTCCAATATAGGTGGTTTTTATACGGAGGCTTTTAAATTAGTCCTATCTACCGAAGATAAGGGAAGTAAAATCTTATATACCTTAGATGGAAGTGTACCTTCGTCTGATAATAAAGCTAGCAAAGAATATCGAGATCCACTTGTTATTGGATATAAACCCTTAAGAGATATAGATTCTGATTACTTTTGTGCTACGGTGATTAGAGC
>JAFAEB010000376.1 GCA_023424235.1 Bacillota bacterium | reverse complement strand
GTGGTAATGACAAACCAGTGCTTGAAGATACGGGAAAAAGCATGATCTTAAGAAAAGTTGTAGCAAAAAAGAAAAAGGAACTAGAGCTCTTTCACCGTGATGTGCAAAAAAAAGGATTTATTAGTGAATTAAAATCTTTTATATCAGAAATTTATCAATATAGTATTAAAGAAGATACCTTATTAGACATGGTTGAAGCAGCTAAAAATAGACCGATGCTTAAAAGTAAGCTAAATGATATCTTGGTGATTTATCGAGCTTTTAATGAACTTTTAAGTGAGAAATATATTACAGCAGAAGAAATACTTGATGTGTTATGTGATGTGATCGATCAGTCCAAAATCATCGAGAACAGTGTCATATGTCTTGATGGCTTCACTGGTTTTACACCAGCCCAATATAAACTCTTAACAATACTAATGAGGAAAGCAAAAAAAGTAATAATTACACTTACTTTAGATATAAGGGAACTAAATAAAAGTGAGAAAGAGATTAAAGAATTTGAATTGTTTGCCTTAACAAAAAAAACGAAAGCGAAACTGGAATCCATTATAGAGGAGGAAGGAATTAAAAAAGATCCGGATATTTTGGTTGGTATTGAAAATAAAGAAGAATTTGAGATGAATAGAGAAACAACGAAAATCAAGGCCCAAGTTCCCAAACGTTTTAACAATAATATTGGACTTGCTATGTTAGAGAAAAACCTATTTCGCTATCCTTTTACCCCTTATAGCAATGAGGTCGATAACATAAGTATTCATGTTGCTAAGGATGCCAAAGCAGAGGCTTCCTTTGTAATTCGTGAAATTAATCATCTCATTCGTAATAATGGCTATCGATATCAAGATATAGCAATCATAACAGGCGATATAACAGGTTATGGACGAATCCTATCAAGAGAGCTTGAAAAGCAAGGAATTCCTGTATTTGTCGATAATAAACGTGAAGTTTTATCCAATCCCTTAGTTGAGCTAATACGTTCTGTGCTAAATATAATGGAGGAAAACTTTGATTATGAAAGTGTATTTCGTTATTTAAAATGCGGACTTGCAAAGTTTGATAAAGATGCTATCGATATTATGGAGAATTACGTAATCGCACTAGGTATACGTGGAAAAAAACGATATGAGGAAGAATGGACAAAGACTTATCGTGGGCAGGATGAAGGTGAATTAGTAGGAATTAATGAGATAAGAGAGCAATTTCTTACTCAAATTATGCCTTTATATGAAGTATTTAAAAACAAAGAAAAAACTGTTTGTGATTTTACCATAGCCTTATATCAATTCATAGAAACTATGGAGGCAAGAGAAGGGCTAAATGAATATCTAGAAGGGTTTGAGGAAGAGAATAAGCTTTTAGAAGTAAAAGAATATGAGCAAATTTATGAAATAATCATTGCTCTATTGGAAAAGTTAGTAGAGTTATTAGGAGATGAAATTGTATCCATAAAGGAATACATTGAAATATTAGAAGCAGGCTTTGAAGAAATTAAAGTTGGTTTAATTCCACCAGGACTTGATCCTTTAGTAGTTGGTGATATTGAACGTACAAGACTTAAGGATATTAAAGCTTTATTTTTCATGGGTGTAAATGACATACATATTCCTAAAAAGAGTGGCGGTGGAGGAATTATATCTGATTTAGAAAGGCAGATATTATTTGAACATCAATTCGAAATGGCACCCACCAAAAGGCAAGCAGCATATACAGAGCAATTTTATATATATTTGAACTTAACTAAGCCGAAAGAGCGACTATATGTTTCTTATAGTAAGCTTGGTGAGGATGGGAAAGCCTTAAGACCTGCTTACCTAATCGATACAGTAAAAAGTGTATTACCAAATATTAATGTCATAGATGAAGATGAAGAAACAGAAGAAATTAACAAAGTACTTGGTAGTGATGGAGGTCTTAGCTATCTAATTGAAGGGCTAAGAAAATATCCATTTGAGGAAATGTCTGATTTGTGGAAAGAGCTTTACACCTATTACTCAAGTCAATTAAAATACGAGCCGATGCTTAGTGGACTAGTTGATTCCGTATTCTATGTTAATAAAGAACACGGAATATCAAAAGAAGTTGCCAAAGCATTGTTTGGAGAGACTCTACAAGGAAGTGTTACTAGGTTTGAAAAATTTGCAGAATGTGCATTTGCACATTTTATGAATTATGGACTTGAATTAGAGGAGAGGAAAGAATATAAAATAGCAATGCCAGACATTGGTAATCTATTTCATACTGCAATTGAACTCTTTTCAAGAAAACTAGAAAACAGTGAGTATAACTGGCATACCATTAGTGACGAGTTAAGAGTAGAATGGACAAGTGAATGTGTAAGAGAGGCTTGCAATAATTACGGCAATGCAATACTAAGTAGTACAAAACGTTATGAATATATAGTTAAGAGAGTGGAACGTATAACCAATCGAACTCTTTGGGCATTAACGGAGCAAATAAAACGAGGAGACTTTGAGCCCATTGGCTTTGAGGTATTATTTGCTGCAAATAATGGACTTAGTAGCCTTAATTTAGAACTAGATGATAAAAGTCTAGTTCAGTTAAGGGGTAGAATTGACCGATTAGATGTCTATGAAACAGATAGCACCTTAATGGTACGCGTCGTTGACTATAAATCTGGTTCCACTTCCTTTAGCCTACAATCTTTATTCTATGGACTACAGATTCAATTAGCACTTTATATGAATGCAGCGATTGAACTAATGAATATGGAACACGAGGATAAAGATATAATTCCAGCAGGTATTCTTTATTATAATATTGATGACCCATTTGTTGATAAGTTAAGTAATGTTGAAGACTCTATTCTAAAGCAGCTTAAAATGAATGGTATTGTAAATAGCAATAAGGATGTAATCATTAGACATGATAAAAGTTTCATAAAAGGTCAAGATGAAGAGGAGATTAGTCCATCAGTAAAGTCATTAATAGTTCCTGTCGAAACCAATAAAGATGGCTTTTTAACCAAACGTTCTAGTGTTGCAAGTGAAAATGAACTTTATAGTATTGGAAACTTTGTAAAAAAGAAAGTGAAGCAATTCGGAGATGATATTCTAAATGGAGACACAAAAATCGAGCCTTATCAAATGGATAAGAAGAGCGCTTGTGATTATTGCCAGTATAAGAGTATCTGTGGTTTTGATGCCACAATAGAGGGATTTAAATATAGAAAATTAAAATCCTTATCCAAAGAAGAAATATGGGATCAAATGAATTAAGAGAAAGGAAGTGATAATACGGATGAAATGGACGAATGATCAACAAAAAATAATTGATTTAAGGAATCGAAATATATTAGTATCAGCAGCAGCAGGTTCTGGAAAAACAGCTGTCCTCGTAGCCCGTATCATCGCCTTAATATCAGAAGGTGAGAATCCAATCGATATTGATAGACTATTAATTGTAACCTTTACCAATGCAGCTGCCCAAGAAATGAGAGAACGTATTGGAAAAGCGATTGAAGAAAAGGTTAGAGCCAATCCTGAAAACTCTCATCTTCAAAAGCAGATGACCTTAATTCATAGTGCTGAGATTACTACCATACATAGTTTTTGCCTTAACGTAATAAGGAATTACTTTAATTTGATAGAGTTGGACCCTTCTTTTCGTATTGCAGATGAAGCGGAACTAACTTTACTTAAGTCCGATGTACTTGGTAGCTTATTAGAAGAATATTATGAAGAAGGCGACAATAAATTTCTTAAATTCATCGAGTGTTTTTCATCTGGTAAAACAGATAAGCAAATAGAGGACTTGGTTTTAAAATTACACCAATTTTCTATGAGCTATCCATGGCCAGAACAATGGTTAGAAGGGAGAAAGGGTACCTTTTCTCTTAAGTCTATCGAAGAGATGAAAGAAATGGATTGGATGAAATCCTTTATTACTTATCTTGAAAGTATTGTAGGGGATTTAGTAAAACGATGTGAAGAAGCTATTTCTTTATGTAATGAAGTAGATGGTCCAAAGGCTTATTTAAAAGCGTTAGAGGATGACTATAATCTATTAATGCAATTCCTAAATCTTAAGGAGTATGAAGAATATGAAAAGG
>JAFAEB010000194.1 GCA_023424235.1 Bacillota bacterium | reverse complement strand
CGAAATAAATTGTTATACATTAAAGTTCCTGGAACTTCACTTGCGTGATTTGGCCCACCGCCAGTCATAACATATATCAAGTCAAAGGAACGAAAAGAACCTGTTAAAGAAAATAATATACAGGTTTTTATTACTGGTGTTAATAGTGGTATCGTAATATGGGTAGATACTTGACTATTCGTAGCACCATCAATTTTTGCAGCTTCATAGTAATCCGTGGAAATGGATTTTATACCTGCATACATAATTAACATATGATAACCGATATATTGCCAAACTGCAGGAATTACAGTACTTAAAAATGCAGTTGAGGGAGTAGATAGCCATGAAAACTCAAAATCTTCAATCGTAAATAGGCGTATTATTTCATTTAATAAACCATATTGGCTATTTAGAATTCTCATCCATAATTGTCCAATAACCATACTAGAGATTACAACTGGAACAAAGTACACCGTACGAAAGAATTTTTCACCTTTTACTCCTCTTGCGAGAATAATGGCAAGTAATAAGGATATTGGTAGTTGAATAAAAATAGATGCCACTGCCAATATAAATGAGTTAATTAACGCTTTGGGAAAATATCTGTCTTTCGTAAATAATTCAATATAATTTCTAAGACCTAAAAATTCCATGGTACCTATCCCGTCATATTCAAACAAGCTATAGAAACCAGTGACAATTAAGGGTGCCACTACAAAGCATAGAAATAATAACAAAGCTGGCATGATAAAGATAACAATATATCTTTTTTGCCCTAACATTCTATCCATAGATTCCCTCCTAAATTATTCGTCATATGGGTAACTGCTTTATTGCTACAATAACAATTCCCCATCTTACTACTAAGGGTCATCACGATTATGTGATAACCCTTAATATAATTCTTCCATAAAAGAACAATTATTTATTTATAACAGTTTTATGATCTTCTATAAATCCATTTACATCTACATTAGGAGCAAATAAGGTTTGAACTTGTTCATTATGAATTGCTGCAGGATTAGAATCAAGTGAAGTATCCCATGCTAAAACACCCATAACACTATCAGCTAATAATTCTTTAATTTGAACAAATAATGGATTTAATCTACTTTCATCTAATTCTACGTTCCATCCACAGAAACCAGTTCCAGTTTCGTAAGCAGCTTTACCCATCTTTTCATTGATAAAAAGTGTAAACTTAACTGCTTCATCTGGAGTTTTTGTATTTTTATTTACCCAGAAGGATTCAACAAATCCACCAGCATAATCAGTAGCATCACCTTTGCCTGCAATCATAGGAATTTTTAATGCAACTACGCTATCTGGATTAATAGTTGCTGTTGCATCCGTATAAACTTGGTTTGCAAACCAACTACCCATAATTCTCATTGCTGCAGTTCCATTTATAAATGCTGAGTTAGCATCATCATTACCAGATTCCAATGGATTCTTACCAAAAGCTCCAAGATTATATAATTCTACAACTTTATTGGCAGCATCTGTATAGCCCTGATCTTCAAAAGGTATTTCACCATTTAACATTTTATTAATATTAGCTGCACCTACTTCTCTAAGAGCAAATGCTTGGTAAATAAATGCTGCATTCCATCCATCCCTTGCACCCGCTGCTATTGGAGTAACTCCTGATAAAGTGGATAGTTTCGTTACTGCATCCTTTAATTCATCATATGTAGTAGGAAGAGTTGCACTAGCTTGGTCGAATAAATCCTTATTAGCATATAAAGTCATATACCATGAAAACATAGGTACAGAATAGGTCTTTCCATTGTATTCAAATGCTGATGTAGAACCAGGAAGGATTTTTGCTTTCACTTCATCTGTTAGATAATCATCAAGAGGAAGTACTTTATCTGCATTTACAAGTTTTCTTGCAGTTCCAGCACCCCAGTAATAGAACACATCAATACCACTTGCATTTCCTGAAAATTCAGCCGAAATTTTTGTTTTATATGCCTCTGTATCTAATGTTTCTGTATTAATGGTAACATGTGGATTCGCTGCGATATAATCTGCTACCGCTTGGTCATATAATTTTTTCAGCTCATTGGTATCATTTGACCATTGGTGCCAAACATTAAGAGTAACTGCTTCTGGCTCTTTTTCAGTTTCTTCTTTCTTATCATCGCTACTATTATTTGTAGGTGCTTTTGTAGCTTCTGTATCCTTTTTACTAGTTGTATCCTTTGATTTTTGTCCCCCACAAGCTGCTAAGCTCATTGAAATAACTGCTACTAATAGTAATGCTATTAGCTTTCTTGAAATTTTCTTCATAGCAAACCTCCATTTTTTTGTAAACCCTAAGAATCTTAATTTCTTACCCAATTATCAGTGACATAACATAAGCATGCTTTTATGTTACTATTAGTATAGATAGAAAAAGCTGTTATCTCAATTTAATATTTTGATATAAAGTTTCATTATTTTTACTATTGAACGAGATTACTAATTAGGTGTCAAAAGCCCTTATTTATAGAACATCTTATGCATTGAAATCAAAGCAGGAGTCTTTTGATTTTAAGCAAAATCATTCTTAGAAATTAAATAGTGCTATTGACACTAAGTATATTCACTAATTTGTAATAGGCTTTTTGTATTCTTTTACGGTAACACCAGTATACTTTTTAAAGCAAATACTAAAATAGTGCGGGTCGCAAATTCCTATTTTATCAGCAATTTCATAGGCTTTTAAATCAGTGGTATTAAGAAGAACTATGCTTTCTTCAATTCTCTTCTTTGTAACATATTCTATAAAGCTCTCACCAACTTCTGACTTAAATATTCGACTTAAATAGCTCTCATTTACAAAGATTTGGTTTGCTACTGATTTAAGAGATAAGGAGGATTCAAATAAATGTTTATCAATGTAGTTAAGCGCTTCATCAATTAACTTATTTCGTTTTTTACCACGCATGGAATCAAGATATCGTAATATTTCTTTTAATAGCTTTTTTAGTACCAGATTCATTTCTTTTATGGTCTCTATCTTTGATACTTCTCCATATACTAGGTCGTCATCAATTAATTGTCCTAAATTCATACCTTGTTTTGTTAATACAACCGATGCTTTCGATAGCATATTCATTGTCATAAGTCTTAAATAAGTACTATCGGTAACACCAGCCTCTCTCATATTCTTTGTATACTCATTGATATATTCATACACACGATCTAAAACACAGTTTTCAATTTGGAAGATAAAATCCTTCCAGTTAATATCCATGACTTGATTATTTGATTTCTTTATCATTCCATATTCATCATAGCTTATTATGGAATTCGTACCGATTATTACACTGGCAGTAAGAGCTTTTTCCGATTGTTTAAAGGCTTTTGAGATACCACAAAACTCTGATTCTATGTTACTAATTCCAATCACAACATCTATCTTTAACTCTTCATTCATTGCATTTTTTATGGCATTTGCGATACAAATCGCTTCTTCCATATTATCATCCATAAGAAAGAGAATATAATTGGATAAATAATGTTGAAACACAACTACTTTATGTTCCATATTTAGTTCACAAACTAACTCATTTATATACTCTATAATCGGATGATTTGTTGCCTTTTTGCTATGTAATTTTATATTAATGCAAATACAATGATTCGTAAGCGCATCTAATTTGTAACTTGAAAGCTTATAAGTTGCCTCTTCATTTGTGACGCGGCCTTCAACAAGAAGCTGCATAAAGCTTTGCTTTAGGATATCTTCATTTTCACTGACTTTTTCTTTTAGGCTTCTAAATTCACGATGATGTTTTTCTTCTCGAATTAAATCATCCCTTAAGGATTCTACTACTTCTTTTAAATCATTTATATTAACTGGCTTAAGTAAAAAATCATTCACTCCTAGTTTGATAGCACGTCTTGCATAATCAAACTCTCGATAGCCTGTTACAATAATGATTCTACCTTGATAATTTCTCTTTCTAATCTCCTCCGTTAACATAAGTCCATCCATATAGGGCATGTTAATATCAGTAATTATGATATCCGGAGTCATAATATTTAGTAATTCAAGTGCTTCAAAACCGTTGCTTGCTTCTCCGATTATTTCAAATCCATTGTCCTCCCAGGCATATCCTTTTCCTATTAAGACACGCTCCAATTTTTCATCATCAACGATTAAAACCTTCCTTTTCATAGCTATTACCCTCCTCTCCAGTAATTACTTTTACACGTACATAAACTTCTGTTCCTGTAAGTACTTCACTAGAAATTGTGATTGGATTCTTAATATCATAATACAAGGATATTCTTTGACTAGAGCTATAAATCCCAAAACCAGACTTATCCTTTTTATGTTTCCCTTCTAATATTTCATCCACTCGATCGCTTGACATACCTAGTCCATCATCTGATACTACAAAAATAATTTCCTCTTCATCACGGTATCCTTTAATGGTTATATTACCGCTTCCTAATTTATTTCTTAGTCCATGATAAGCTGCATTTTCAACTAGTGGCTGAAGAATTAATTTTAATATTAATAATTCTTTAATCTCTTCTTCAATCTCACAGATGAGTTTTATCTTATTATCATAACGAATATTTAATACAGTTATATAGCTTTCAATGCACTCTATCTCATCCTTAACCTTTATTAATTCCAGACCACTATTTAAGCTGTTCCGATAAAAATTTCCTAAGGCTTGCGTCATTTTTAAGCAATTCTCATTATCTTCTATTAATGCAAGGGCAGAGATAGCATCTAAGGAGTTGTATAGAAAATGAGGATTAATCTGCGCTTGTAATAGGTCTAGTTCATGCTTTGCAATGACCTTTTCTTCCTGCTTAACTTTACGAATGAGTTCTTCAATGGAGCTAATCATCTGATTAAATACATGCTTTAACACATTAATTTCATCTTTATTATTGTCATCTATAGTCATTTTTCTCATATTCCCTTGTTCCACAAGTTTCATATGTTTTTGAACTTTATTTAATGGATAAAAAATTAATTTTGTTAATACTAAGGAGCAAATAAAAACAAATAGCAAGTTAAAGAAAATGATTAGAATGATAAAAGAACGATAGGACTCCGTTAGTGAAATATTTCCCTCTGACATAGGAAAGGCGCCAACTAGCCTCCAATTAGAAATTCCAAGTTCTTTGTTCACAACAATCATCTTACTACCATTATTTATGGTTTCATAACCCTTCTTGGTTTGCTCATTACTTAATAAATACCTATCCATACTATCATTATAATCTTTAGGATAAATAATATAATTCCCTTTATCATCAACTATGGAGAATATGGAGTCATACTCCTTACCTACTTCTGTAAAATAATCCTGTATCGTACTCTCGTCCACTGTTATTAAAAGAACTGCTAAAGGATCATAGGTATCTACATCTGCAATTTCTCTGATTAATGTAATATAATTCATATTCTTCTTTGTAGGAAAGGATAATACACCTTCACTCTTATGAATAAATAATACATCACCTCCGGCTTTTTTCATCTCCTCATACCAATTAGACTCTTTAACCCTAGCTTTATTTACTAAGATAGGTCCTGATTTATAGGAATGATAGTAGTTCATATGGGAATCAAATATGAATACGCTTGATATATAGTCGCCAGATAGTAACATATTTATCAAGCTTTTTTGAATTGTTTGTTGAACGTTTGCTTCAATCTCAACAGAGTTTGAACTAAGCAAACTTCTTTGAACATTCTTATCAAAATATATAAGATCTGAAAACTGAGTAACATTTTCAAAGATAAATCCTAAATTACCTTTTAATGCACTTACTGTCTGCATTGCAGCATTACCTACTTCTTGCTCAACCTTTTTTTCATGAATAATAGAAAACATAAAAAAAGAAAGAGCAAATGATAATATAAGTACACTAATATAAACTAAAGTAATTTTAGTTCTTATTTTGATTGCACTAAATACATTTGCTCTTAACATATTATCTCCTATCTACTAGTTGGCTACACTTATAGACCTTTTAATATATTCCTTTGGTCCTCTGTTAAAGAAATCGTTGGTGAGTTCCCAACATTGGTGTCTTTATTCTCAACTATTAGTACAGTGGCTTTTTTATCTAAGGTATGGGTATGCCATACACCTTTTTTTATATTATAAAGTTTTAATGGTTCCATTTTATAAGCTCTTATC
>JAFAEB010000174.1 GCA_023424235.1 Bacillota bacterium | reverse complement strand
TTAAACTTTGGTTCCTCTAATCGCTTAGCTTTTATTACTTCCACTAAGGCCTCTAAATTGTTTTCTCTTCTTGGTGTTCCTTCCTCATAAGTTACAAATTCACCACTCCCATTCACATTTCTACCATAGGATATATTTTCATCCGTTGATTCAATTAATACAATGTTGCTATAACTACCATTAGGACTGGTTAATACAAGCACCTCATCCTTCGTTCCTAAACTAAAATTAGTATGTAGATTATTCGTATTTTTATTTCTGTCCTTACCAGATGCCCATACTAACAGATAGGAATATGGTTCCATAATAATATCACTAAATTTCCACTTATATAGATCTTTTTGATTATCTGTAAGTCCGTATCCATTTAGGTTAATTTTTGTATTACTAGAATTATAAAGTTCAATCCAATCAGAAAAATCTCCATCTCGGTCTCTAATGCTACTTCGATTATTCATCATTATCTCATTTATATATACTTTGTCCTCATCTTGAACTCCCCTAGAGCTTGCAACTTTTTTATCCCAATAGTTAAACACAAGAATGAAACCCAGAGCAAACAAAAAGAGGATTCTTTTTAATAAAGCTTTATTCATATTATCACCACAATTCCATATCGAATTTATCCACTTACTTCTCCATTGTAAGAAACTATATGTACTTCAGAAATATTTCCACATTCTCGCAAGCTATCTGTTAAACTATCAACCTTCATTTTTCTTAACTTTATCTCAAATGTAATTTCAACTTGATACTGATTTGTATTTTTCATACGAAGCTTATTAGGGATTTTATTCTGTTTCAATAAATCTAGAATTCCATCTACCTTTAATTCGCTACCCTTTATTACAAGTAGATACGTATTATCAATTGTACTAGTCGTTCCAAAAACAAATAATACCAAGGCCACAGTAATACTTCCAATAATTGCTATAATAAAAGTTCCTGAACCTGCTGCAAGTCCTATCGTTATCGCCCAAAATAAAAAAGCAATATCTCTCGGTTCTTTAATTGCAGCTCGAAAACGTACAATAGAAAGAGCACCTACCATTCCTAAGGATATGGCTAAAATACTTCCGATTAGCATCATAACCATTGATGTCACAAGGCATATCATAATAATTGTTACGTTAAAATTATGAGAATATAAAACGCCACGAAATGTTTTTTTGTAAACAAAAAATATAAACAAGGCTAGTAATAAACTAACTGAGATGTTAAAGACTATTGTCTCTAAACTAAATACATTACTACCATTCATTAGTAGTTGAAATAAGCTATCTTTACTCATAATTTCCTCTTTCTACCTATTATTACTTAATATATTTCCCTTCCTAGGCAATACTTACTGATGGATTGTCGAAGAGATGGAATTGAAGATATCAAATTAAGCAAAAAATAAGGTATCATATTATCATATTTTACTTCAAGTATATAGATATCAGCGTCTAATACTGGTAACATATTAACTTTATTATCAAACAAATTAAAATCATAGGTATTTACCCTCACATTTTTGTCTAGTGTAATACGTATATTATCAAATGGGTAAGTATAGGCTTCTCGCTCATAATCAACCAATAAAGTTGGTCGATATTGTGTATCATGCATATAGCGATACACAGAGTTTGCGGTTCTCGATTGGTAAGCTAGTAAATTGTCACTATTTCCAGTTATTAAATCACTAGCATCATCCCTAGATATCGTTACTGTTTCCTTCATCATATAAGGCCCATATCGATTTTTTATTTCTAATTTCACTTCCTTGGACTCTATATCATATAATCTTAAACGTATTTTCTTACGCTCTGGAACTCCAATAATTTTATTATAATAATCGCTATTATTATAAGTATCGAAATACAAGCTTCTTATAAAATACTCTCCTTTATCACCACTATAATTATCTTTTTTCATTAGTTTCTTTATCACTTCAGTAAATTCGTAAGCATAATTCTTATTCATATAGTATTTTACTTCATGTCGATATACTTTTAATTCACTCTGTATTTCAACTATCCTTCTCACCTCGCTTTATAGATTATATGAATTATTTGTCCTTGTTAATTTATCCCAATTAATTCTAGTAAAATAAAAGGTAAGACTTCCCTTTATAAATACATAAACATATAAAAATCGAAACAATAAGATATCCAGTAACATAACGAAATATAAAGGTAGGCATTTTAGATTATTGAGATAAAATTTAGCCTTCCTAACTGCTGTTATTGAGTAAATGGTATTAAATAAAATTATTATTGTTATATATAATATTATGTGACTTGGACTACCATTCATAAGATTTACTGATAGCAATACTAAATTAATCCCTAAAACAACAATCGCTATCGTATTGATAACAACAGCATCAATAATTAGGAAAAAACTCAAACTATTTTTAAATATATTCGTAAAGATATACTTTCTATTCTTAATAATCGAATCTATAAATCCTTTTTGCCAACGAACACGTTGCTTAATTAAATCATTCAAACGTTCGGGGCACTCTGTATAGCATATTGCATGCTCTGTGAATACAAGCTTTTTATTATTTGCTTTCGCATATTCTTGGAATCTTAAGGTAATATCGATATCTTCTCCTAAACCACTTCGAAATCCACCAACTTGATATAAAACTTCTTTTTTAAATACTCCAAATGCACCAGATATTATAGCTAGTGCATTATTTAACGCTAGTGAAGCTTTATAAACATAAAAGCCTTTTATAAAATCTAGGCTTTGTAATAAAATTAATAAATTAGGTTTTTTGTTCAGCTTAAAATATTGCATTACATGAACTGCACCACCTGATGCAATAACGGCTTCATCTTCAAATGTTTGATTCATAACATTCAAGGCATTCTCGTCTAACACAGAATCTCCATCCATTGTTAGAATTAAATCTTTTGAAGCCATTCTATACCCAACATTTAAACTATCTGCTTTGCCACCATTAATCTTATCTATCACATAAATTCGCGGATTTATGTTCGATTGATAAATTCCTCGCACTCTTCCTGTTAATAAAGTAGTATTATCTGGTGTAATTTTAACTAAATGTAATTCCTTGCATAATACAGGTAAGGTATCGTCCTTCGAGCCATCGTTTACAAAGATTACTTCATAATTTGAGTACTTTAATTGCTTCAGACCTTCTATCGTGTACTTTATAATTGGTGCCTCATTAAAGCAAGGTACTATTATTGAAAATCCTTTTTCTGTTAAATCTTTATCATAGAATTCATTTTTGTATCTAATTGCACATATAATATGAAATAAAGAAAAAAATGTTATTAAAAATGTAAATATCCCAAGAATCATATAAAACCTCCTTATTGCCCATTTAAGATTGCTCTTTTTCATTGGTAGTTTATATGAATCTTTCGTATCTTTTTTATTCTCTAATTTTTTGCTTTATAGGTTTTATTGTGATATTGTCAATTACAAATTCAGCAGGAAACACCGTCTCTTTATTAGGTTCTCCTGGCCAATTGCCTCCAACTGCTTGGTTTATGATAATGTACATGTATTGGTCTGGCACTCCTTTTTTTGTCCTGTAAACCATAGTATCATTGATATACCATACTAACTCCTCTTCACTCCACCTAATTGCTACTTTATAGGAATTACGAATACCTACTCTCTTAGTAAAATAATCACGGGATTTCTTATTATTATCATCTAAATAATGAATTACCCCATAAAAAACTTCAGGTTCACTGCCTATCATCTCAAAAACATCGATTTCAGGATATGCTACATCTTTTATTGGCATAAACCATATAGCAGGAAATATACCTTTACCATTACTTGGATATATAGTAAATTCAAAATAACCATATAAATATCCATATTCACTCTCTACTAAACCTGAAGTATATTCTTTCTCTTCTTTTTCTTCTCTTTTAGAAGTAATAACAATTTTATTATCTAATAGAAGTACGTTTTCTTTTTTATAGTACTGTAACTCGTTATTATAATTATTCTTTCTTTCAATAACCCTCCATTTATTTGCTGATTTTATAATATCCTCCTCGTTAACAGTAGCATCCATTGATGTAACAGCTGTTACATTTGTCTCTATTGAATCATTCTCTTCATTCAACATACTATCTTTATTATCCATATTATCTTCAGCATGAATCAAACTTTGACTTTCTAAATCTAAGGATGTATTGTCTTCTTCGATACGATCCATAGCAAAATTTTCTTTCTCTTTTGTATCTTCTATTAATATATTAGGCATTTCCTTATCTAATATGGTACCATGTGCTGGTATTTCATCTATATTATTCAAATCAGTATCAATTGATGCATAACTAATATCATTTTTTACTATTTTACTATTCTTAGTTATTTGTGAATAACTCCATATTAAAATTATCAAAATACCAAATATAAAAATAATATATTTTAATTTCATTTCACTCACACGTCCTTACTTAAATAATTATTTAAGTATATTTTATTAAGTTAGTTTTATTACTAATAAAATTAACTATTTCGTGTATTCTTTTCTAAAATAATCCTTTCTATACAAAAATTACTTACATCCATTTATTAAACACGATATCTAAATTCCTTGTATCTTTAGTAAAAAAAAAGAACCCATATCAACTGATAATGAGTTCTTTCACTTTAATATTAATGTTATTTTAGTTTGATTGGTATAAATGTTTCCATTTGTGCAAATCCTTGTGCCTTTATTATTTCTTGAGGTGTAATAATATGTCCCATACTATAATGATTTGGTCGTTCATCTAATTCATAAAGCTCTGAGTTTTTAATAAATTCCATTGCTTCCTTATATAGTCTATTTCCTTCCGTATCATCCCCATCTTTATATGCATAGGTAAGATAATAACCACCGTCAAAGTCTACTACATCAAAACCTGCACTATCCATATCATCACTTAATGCCCACCACCATACAAGTCCATTGGCTACAGGATCATAAAATAAAAAGTCACGTGGCATAAAATTGTCTCTAGGACTTGGGTTAATGGCTGTAAAATAAGCATCAAATTTTCCTAAGATTCCGTCTTCAGAAAAATCCATATTCTGATCGACACCTGATGTTGCAGCTCTAAAAGCTGGTAACGATATAATACGAAACATAAAATACCTCCCCATATATAATATTATTTATTAATCTTTCCATTATTGTACTGTACAGTTACAAAAAAGAAAAGGGATTACTTATCATAATCCCTTAAACATATTATTTTGTATAATTATCAAAATATCCTTGAACAAGAACAACTGGCGTACCCTTATCTCCACTTCCAGAGGTTAAATCACAAAGAGAGCCGATTAAATCAGTAAGACGTCTTGGTGTGGTACCCTGAGATACCATCTGTCCAACTAAATCATTATCTTTATTACGGATATATTCTGATATCGCTTTTTTTAATTCCTCACCCTTTAAGTTAGCAAAATCATTATCAGCTAAGTATTTAAGCTTAATTTCATTTGGTTGACCTTCAAGACCATCTGTATAGGCTGGTGAAACAACAGGATCTGCTAACTCCCATATCTTACCGATAGGATCCTTAAATGCTCCATCTCCATAAATCATAGCTTCAATTCTCTTACCAGTACGTTCAAAGATGATTTTTTGAATTCCGTCTACTACCTTTTTACAATCACGTGGGAATAGTTTTACTGAATTTTCAGTAGCCTTATTACTTCCTAGTAAGCCGAAGTTTTCATTATATCCACTTCCATCAATGGAACTAGATAATATTTCATCTAAACTAAGTACAACTTGTCCACCAGCAGCTTTTAATAGTCGCTTTGTACGAGCACGAGTGTGTATATCACAGCAAAGTACATTTTTAGTGTAATCTAATATAGCACGGCAGTCATTTGCTAATATAATTTCAACTTCACAGCCTTCATTTTGTATTAATTCTTTATAATATTCTATATAATCGACACCTGTAAAGGTATGTTTACGATATCCAAATAATTCACGGTATCTTTCTTCTGTTAAAACATCCACCCATGGATTGATTCCTTTTTCATCTAACATATCAAGATCAACTAGATGATTACCAACTTCATCAGAAGGATAACTTAACATTAAAACAATTTTCTTAGCCCCTCTAGCAATACCCTTTAGGCACATAGAAAATCGATTACGGCTTAATATAGGAAATATAACACCGAAGGTTCCATCAACAAATTTAGCACTTATGTCTTTTGCAATGTGATCAACTGTTGCATAATTACCTTGCGCACGTGCTACCACGGCCTCTGTAACAGCTATAATATCTTGGTCATTAAGTTCAAAATTATCACTTTTAGCTGCATCTAAAACACTATTTACCACGATTTCTACAATATCATCCCCTTCACGAATGATTGGGGTACGAACACCTCTAGATACAGTTCCAATTAATCTTTCCAACTTATGTTCTCCTTTTGTTTTATAGTATGGACTATCTATAACTTAGTCTTACATCATTTCCTACATTATAACATTGGATTAGTTAATAGTAAAACTAGTACTTATTATGGCAGGTATAACTTGTACTTATACTAAGTTACCTATACATTGTATTTATATCAAGTTTTTACTATTCTGTTGGTATAATAAAGTCCCTTTTAATCTTTTATAACTACATCAATAATCGCAGCGCCAAGGCATACATCACCATCATAAAATACGGCAAATTGTCCTGGTGTAACTGCTCTTTGTAATGTATCGAACTTAACTTCACAGCTTGAATTTGAAGTCATGCGAAGTGTTATTCCTTGATCAGCTTGACGATAACGAAGCTTAACCATACACTTTACTTCATCACTAGGAACTGTTCCATTAATCCAATGTACATTTGTTGCAATGATACCTTTTGAATACAGTCTAGGATGATCGTCCCCTTGTACTGCATAAAGAATATTTTCATTTAAATCCTTATCTACTATAAACCAAGGTTCACCACTACCTTGCCCACCAATACCAAGTCCTTTCCTTTGTCCCATAGTGTAGTACATAAGACCCTCGTGACTACCAATTGTCTTACCATCTAACGTTTTTATGTCACCAGGCTGTGCTGGTAAATAGTTTTTAAGAAAGTCTTTAAAATTACGCTCTCCTATAAAGCAAATACCTGTACTTTCCTTTTTATAAGCTGTCTCAAAACCTGCTTTTTTAGCCAATGCCTTAACTTCACTTTTTACCATATTACCTAATGGAAACATAGCTTTTGAAAGTTGCTCTTGGGATAACATACTCAAAAAATAAGTTTGATCTTTGTTTGAATCGATACCCTTTAATAAACGGTACTTTCCATCCACATAATCTACTCTCGCATAATGTCCAGTAGCTAAATAATCTGCTCCTAAAGTCATAGCATAATCTAAAAACGCCTTAAATTTAATTTCCTTATTACATAGTACATCGGGATTCGGAGTTCTTCCATTTTTTAATTCCTCAATAAAATAGGTAAATACATTATCCCAATATTTCTTTACAAAATTAACTGTATAAAAAGGGATATCTAGAGCTTCGCACACCCTTCTAGCATCGATTGAATCCTTCGTTGCTGTACATTCACCAAATTCATCCTTTTCATCCCAATTCTTCATAAATATACCAATTACTTTGTAGCCCTGTTCCTTAAGTAGCAAAGCAGCTACAGATGAATCAACACCACCTGACATACCGACTACAACTGTTGTATCTTTAGGTTCCTTATACATATCTTTTTTCTCCTATAATCTATCTAAATAGACTATCGTTTCCTTTCTACTAATGAACTCATTGTCACGATTCATTTCTAACTATGAAGTGCTATTTATTTATTTTGTATTTCAATAAGTTTTATCTTCTAGTGTTGTAAGCCACACTGAATTCTTTCATAATAAAAGACTTACCGAAGTAAGTCTTTTATGTAAGCTTATA